>JAJDEC010000578.1 GCA_029259995.1 Phycisphaerae bacterium | reverse complement strand
GCCGGCATGAAAAGCCGGTGTCCTAGGCCACTAGACGATGGGGGCCATGGACCCGATTCGCCGTGCGAACCGGACGTCTTAAGAGGGACGGGGTATTAGAAAAGAAGATCGAATTTTCGGCAAGAGGCATGAGGGCTTGGTGATTTGAGCTGTCGCTCGCCGAAGTCGGCTGTAGGTTCGTTGGAATCGGCTTGGCCAATGCCGAGGTCCATCAAGACCGGAATCACTCGATCCCTCGGATCCCCAGGATCCCTCGAATCCTTGATCCCTGTGCATCCCCCGCAGCCTGCCGACCCTTGAGTGTCGGCAGGGCACGTGGCACTGGGTGACAAGCACCCAGTGGCGCAAAAAAAAACGCCGCGCCCGCGGAATACCTCCGCTGGCGCGGCGCCACACATCCGCGGTCAAGGGGGGACTCGACCGCGCGGGGCATACTCGAACCGGCTATCCGAGCCGGCTCGTAGGGGGCGTCGCCCAAACAACACCGTCGCAACGCGCACGGGCCAACAGGACCCGTCGCTCATGCGCCGACGCATACTCTTGATATGCCGCCCGAATGAGTGATTCAATCCATCGGCGACGTCGTGATCCGAGGGCCGACAATGGCAGCGCGAGACAGCCTGGCAGGACGTGATTATCGGCAGGAGATTCGACGGAAGAAGTCGATTCCGGGACGCTGCAAGTCGCGATTTCGTGGTTCGCGAACGACCCGGGATTGCGAAATCCAGGTCCGCTATACAATGCCTCGCTATGGATATCGGGAACTGGCTGAGGAGTCATCAACTGGAACTGGGGATCGCCGTTGTCGTGCTGCTCGCACTGGCGATGCTGCAGCGACTCTGGCGCGGGATGCGTCGTCGACGCAAGCCGGCGCCGCTGCATCCGAAGCTCCAGCCTTACGCCGGCCGCACGGATGCCGACATCGCCTCAGAGCAGTTCGACGCGTCGCAGATCATGGCCACAAGCTCGACGCCCAGCGTCGTCGGCTATCAGCTGATCAAGCAGATTGAGGCCGTCTTCGTCGAAGGCCATCGTACGCCCAATGAGGCGGTCACAGGCCTCAAGGCCCTCGCCGCGCGCAAGGGCGCCAACGCAATCGTCAACCTGTCACAATCCCGAACGGCAGGCGGCCGATGCACGGCACAGGGCGATGCCGTCGTCGTCAAACCCGGCGGTGACACGAAGCCCGATTGATGCTCTCGTAATGACGTGCTGTGGCCCCGGCCAATGGTCGGGGCAAATCGGTGTTTCCCCAGCCAGCCGTTCGATGTCCTGTACCACCCATCATGGATTTCTCACGACGTCGATCGGGCATGAACGCCGGCCCATGATTCGATTTTCACAAGCCGCCTGCAACTTGTTACGAACATCGCGCTTGACCAGCGGCTTCGCATTTGTCAGACTGACGCCGTCCAAAGCCGAGTCGCCATGCGATTCGCACGGTTGCAAGACCGATTGACAATTGAATACGTCTCAGCGTCGGTCTCCCTCGTGGGGAGACTTTGAAAGGGAAGATGGTGAGATTCCATCACGGTCCCGCCGCTGTAACCGGGGACGAACGTCGCAAGATGCCATTTCCACACTTGGTGGAGAGAAGGCGCGACCAGTAGATCGATCCGGAAGTCAGAAGACCTGCCGACGCTGTTGTTTTTTCGCATTCACTTCGGAACGAAAGTGATGGTCGAACCCGCATTCCGCGCGGCCGCTTGGCGCCGCGCTGCACTTATCCGCGGACAAATCAACCTTCGCATTCCAGTTTCTGGTGATGCGGAGGTTTTACTATTTTGTCAGTCACGAAAGATGACTGCGAAAGGAGTTTGTCGGATGAAGGAAGCAAGGGAATTGCGCGTTTCGCGTTGGATGCGAAACATGGGGCTGGCGATAATCGTCGCCGCGGGACTCGCCGGGAATTCAATCGCAAACGCCGGTTCGTTCGCAAGCCAGGTGGTTCATTATTCGCCGGGCCTGAATCCCGAAGCGGGCTATTCGTCCGATGCGTCTGTCGCATTGGGGGCGCCCGAACGAACGACGGGCGAAAACACGCCGTTCGGTTCATTTCCCGGAAATGTCACGATGTTCAACTCGCCATTCGGTATCGACGAAATCGTCAGCATCGGCGCCGGTGGCGTGCTGACGCTCGAACTCGGCGCGCCGGCCACGGACGATTCGGACCATCTTCACGGCGTCGATCTCATCGTGTACGGCAACACGTTCTTCAATACGGACGAGTTTGTCGTCGGTAACATCACGGGCATCTCGCCCGATCTCGCCGACATCGAAGTCTCCAGCGACAACATCAACTGGCTGCCCGTCACGCCCAAAGCCGATGGTCTGTTCCCGACGCAGGGCTATCTCGACGCCGGGATCTTCGGAACCGACGCCTTTGGCTCACCCAATGGAACGATCGAGACGGATTTCTTCAAGCCGATGGATCCGTCGCTCTCAATCAACGACTTTCTTGGGTTGACTTACGCCGAAGCGCTCGGCCTCTACAACGGCTCTGCCGGTGGTACGTCGATCGACATCTCGGAAACGGGATTGAGCAGCGTTTCGTACATCCGATTCAGCCTGCCAGATGGCGTGGATCACAACTCGGAGATTGATGCAGTCGTCGTCGTGCCCGAACCGGCGGCGGCAATGCTGGTCGGAGTCGTCAGCGCCGCGATGCTGATTCGCCGACGTCGCGCTGGCTCGTAACGGAGCAATGACTTAGGCCCGCGCGTCGCGAGAGGGGGCGGCGCGCGGGCAGTCTTGAATCGTCTCGTTGGTTGAAGTTTTCGAGTGCTGGGTGCCATGCGCCCCCCTTCAAGGGGAGCATGTTGGAATGGGAATGATGTGTCGGTATGAGAGAATCGCTACACAACGTCGCCCGCGTCAATCAGAGGCTCGCTGTCTCAGCGTGGCGACGCGAATTCGTAAAGTCGGCGACAAGACGTCGCCGCGAGGACGCAGCGGCTCTGAATGGCATTGCTGCGATCGCGTTTGGTTCTTGGCGTTGCCCCAGGCAATCGAATGTGCGCAACGATCGCTCAGGAACTTGTATGCCCATGCCACAATTCAAACCCAAGACCATACTGATCGCGACAATCGTCGTCGTAGTGATGTCGGCGCAATTGCGCGCCGACTGGCCGACGCTCGCCCGGCATTCAGCCCGACCGAGCGATTGCACAAACGCACCGGCGTCGCTCTCATTCGCCCTCTGGGAATTGAGCACCGACTCGAATGGCGACTCGCTCATTTTCGAAGGCCCCGCCAGTCCCGTCGTCTTCGACGGCCGAGTCTACGCCTACGCAAAACACTTCAGCGAAACCGGCGCCTACGTTTCGAACAAAGTCGTCGCCGTCAACGCGGCAACCGGCGGGATTGACTTCGAAACCGTGATCGACCGTGGAGTCCTCGATTCCTGGTCGAGCCCGACGATCGACACGACCAATCGAACAATCCTCATCGGCAGCGGCAGCACGCTCAATGGCATCGACGCCGACAATGGAGATATCGACTGGGCGTTACCGCTCGCCAAGTCCGTCGTGAATGCATCATTCGTTGTCGCGGACGACGTATCGCCGGGGCGGGCATTCATCTCAGACTACACCGGCTTCGGTCTCGGCGCATCGCTCTACTGCATCAACACATCGCCGTTTGACGTTGTCGAGAATCCGTTCCAACCGGGCGAGATCGTCTGGCAGGAATCGATTGGCGGCGCCAGCGGCGGTACGCCCGCCTATCGAGACGGCGTTGTTTACGTCGCCTGCACGGCGGAACCGACGACGCCCGCCGGGCAAAAAGCGGGACACGTGTCCGCGTACGACGTTGATGCCGCGCCAGGCCAGCGTCTTCTCTGGCGCGCGACACTCGCCAGCGCAGGCGTTACGAACCAGGGTTTCTTCGGCGGCGTCTCGTTGACGGATTCGCATGTTTACGCCGCCAGCTACAACACGTCCGGCGCCGGCGACAATTCGACACTTGTCAAGATACGCGCGTCCGACGGAGCGATCGAATGGACGATTCCGTGTGAACGCACAAACAGCATTCCCGTCGTCGCGAATGATCGCGTGTATGTGTCGGCGGGATTGCTCGGATTCGGGTCCGTACCGAAGGTGCAGGCATTTCAGGATCTCGATACATCGGCGACGAAGTTGTGGGACACGTACGTGGATACGGGCGGCGCATTGATTCTCGGCGGTTGGACGCATCAGCCCGTTCTGCAGGATGGCGTCCTTTATTGCGGCGTCGTCTCGTCGGTATTTCCCTTCTTTGGGCCCAACACGGATCTCTGCATGCTCGACGTCACGCAGACACCGAACGATCCGTCGTTCGTCGTCGATCATGTCCCGGGCATGGGCAGCAGCCCGGCAGTCTGCCACGGTCGATTGTTCACCACGGGCGCAACGGGTTTGTTCGCCATTGCGACGAAGGCGGACTATTGCGGTCCGCAAGGAACTCCCGATGGCGAACTGACGATCGACGATATTGCGTGTTTTGCAGCGCTGCTGGTCGATGGCAATGCGTCGAGCAGCGATGTCCGACTCGGCGACTTCAACGACGACGATGTGCTGAACGGTGACGATTTACCGGGATTCATCGCGGCTCTGATCGGGAACTAGGTACCTATTGGGGATGATTCATCGTGTGGAACCGGCTAATAGCCGGTTTGCGACAGACGAAACGGTTGTGCAACGCTTAACGAGTGATTCCGGGATTCAATTTAGCAGGGGGCGCAGATTGGTTCATTGATTTTGGCATAGGTTTCCCGCCTGTGCCGAACCGGCGATTAGCCGGTTCCACACGTTGCACGAGTTTCCGGATCACTCAGGATCGAGAATGACCGAGATGTTCAGACATTCACATGAACGCATGCACATCGACGTCAGTACGATGATCGCCAAAGATCGACGGCGCAGCACCGCGGCCTTCACGCTCCTCGAACTGCTCGTGGTGATTGCCGTTATCGCCATCTTGATTTCCATCCTGCTGCCATCGCTTGCCAGCGCGCGGCGCGAGGGCATGGGCGTCGCCTGCGGTACCAAACTGCGCGAACTGGGTGCATCGCTTCAGATGTACGCCAACGATCACGAGGGCCGCCTGATGCCCGCGGCCTATTGGTCCTTCTCCGCCATCGGAACGGGCCCCGTCGTCTACTGGTGGGGAACGAATGAAACCAGCGTCGTCGATCACGAGCGCGGATTCGTCTGGCCCTATCTGCAGTCGCGGCTTGAACAATCAGGTATTTACGAATGTCCGGAGCAGCCCTGGGGGAGTTACATCCCTCAAGGCGCCGCGAGAAGCATGACGAGCACCTACGGATACAACGGCTATTACCTCTCGCCCGAGCACACGCCGGGCTGGGGGTTTCAGATCGCCAGTCGCAGATGGCAATCCATGTCGACCGTGAAAGATCCGTCGCGCGTATTCGCGTTCGGCGACACGGCGATCGATCTCGGCGCCAGTCAGCCGCACAACAACGCACTGCTCGATCCGCCGCAGTTGTATGGCAGCGGCACAAGCTGGTCAGCGAATCCGAATCCGACAACGCGCTTTCGACATCGCGATCGTGCCCAATTCGTCCACGTGGACGGTCATGTCGCGGCATATCGTGCGCAATCCGAGTGGCTCACATCCGAGCGATTCGAAATCGGGGCCGTCGGTATCGAGAACGGACCGCACTACGTCCCGGATTGGCGGGACTGGAACGACTGATCGCGCCCCGGTCCGCTTCTATCGTGCAGCCCGTAATGCCGTTACGCTATTCGTTATGGACCGACGGAAACGCACCAAGATCTGCGTCTGGCTGATTCTGCTGGGGCTCGGGAATTTCCTGGCTTACGGCGTCGGCTATTCGCTGATTGGCGGCGACGCGCCCAACGGAAGTGTGCGCGAAGGAAAGTACTTCGTTCGAGGTCATTTCATCCATCATCTTTCGGGGCAGGAGCAGGAAGTCTCTCGCGGCGTGTGGTTCTACAGTTACCTGCATTCGATCAGTATCTGGCCGTCGATTGCCATCGTCCTCCTCGCACTGTTCGCCTTGGCGCGCCCCTATATCCTGGCGACGTATCAGAACGGCATGATGAAGGGGACGACACTCGTGACAGTGATTTCCACGCTGATCATTTTTGTGACGAGCCTGATCATGATTTCGTTTACCGTCGAGTTTATCAGGGCACAGGCGCAATGACGCAGACGGCGGATTTAGACAAATGGGCCGCCCTGATCGGCAAGGCGATCCCCGACTACGAGCATCGACCGCAACAGTCCGCCATGGCCGACGCCGTCGCCCATGCGTTCTCGAAAAACGAACACCTGCTCGTCGAAGCCGGTACCGGCGTCGGCAAAAGTTTTGCCTATCTGCTGCCGGCCGTCGAACGCATCCTCGAACACGGCGATCGCGTCGTCATCTCGACACACACGATCGCGCTCCAGGAACAGCTCATTGCCAAGGACATTCCGGCGATTCAGAAAGCCGTTGATCGCCCCTTCAAGGCCGAACTCGTCAAGGGCCGCAGCAATTATCTCGGCATTCGCCGGCTCGCGCAGACAAGCCGTCGACAGAAAGCCGTCTTCTCATCGCAACGACAACTTCAGCAATTGCACGTGATCGAAGACTGGGCCTACCAGACAGGCGACGGTTCGCTGGCGGATCTGGAGCTGCGACCGGACTCGGACGTCTGGGGCCGCGTGCGCAGCGAGAGCAACAACTGCATGGGCGGCCGTTGTGAACACTACGACAACTGCTTCTTCCAGAAGGCTCGGCGCCGGGCGGAAGGCGCGCACCTGCTCGTCGTGAACCACGCCATGTTCTTTTCCGATCTCGCCCTGCGACAGCACCACAACGTGTCGATCCTGCCGGATTACGACTTTGTCGTTCTGGACGAGGCCCACAATGTCGAGTCCGTCGTCTCCGATCACTTCGGTCTCAGCGTCTCGAGCGGCCAGGTGAGTCACTTGCTTCGTAGCCTCTTCAACGAAAAGACAGGTCGCGGATTCATTGGCATGTTGGATTGTCCGCAGCTGATTCAGTTGGTTGTGCAGGCCGATCGGCATGCCGACGCGTTGTTCGACGAGTTGCGCCGTGCCTATCCTCCAAAACGCGGAACGGTACGCGTCGACGACATGAGCGCCATTCAGAATCTGCTGTCGCCGGCGCTGGAGAAACTCGCAGACGGCCTCAAGGGCCTGAAAGAACAGTTCGATCGCGAGGATGACAAGTTCGAATTGAACAGCTTCGCCACGCGATGCCGAGAAACGGCGGCGGCCTTGTCGGACCTGCTGACGCGCAAGATGGAAGACGCTGTCTATTGGCTGGAATCGTCGTCCGGCCGAGAAGAGAATACGAAACTGACGGCCGCCCCCCTGAAAGTCGCGAAAATCCTCCAGGAACATCTGTTTGAAAACGCCCGCAGCGTCATCCTGACAAGCGCGACCATGAGCGTCGGCGACGATCAGAAGGGCTTCGAATACATGCGCGATCGACTCGGCGCCGTCGAGTCAACATCATTGCAACTCGATTCGCCGTTCAACTACCAGGAGCAGATGACGCTTCACGTCGAAACAAAACTGCCCGAACCCAGTGCGCCGGACTTTCTCGTTGCCGCCTGTGAAAAGATCGAACATTACGTCAACCTGACGGAAGGCCGCGCGTTCGTCCTGTTCACGAGTTACTACCAGATGAACGAGGCGGCGGAGATGCTGGACCTCTTCTGCCGCGACGAAGGCTACGAGTTGCTCGTCCAGGGCCGCGACATGCCGCGCGGCAAGATGGTCGAGCGATTCAAGCAGCATTCGCGATCAATTCTGTTCGGTACGGATTCCTTCTGGCAGGGCGTGGACGTGCCGGGCGATGCACTGTCAAACGTCATCATTACGAAGCTGCCGTTCGCTGCGCCGGATCGGCCATTGGTCGAAGCGCGCATCAAGGCGATCGAGGAAGCGGGCGGCAATGGCTTCATGGAATTCCAGGTACCTGAGGCGATCCTGAAATTGAAGCAGGGCTTCGGCCGTCTCATTCGAAGCAAACGCGATCGCGGCATCGTCGTGATCCTGGACAAACGTGTGAAGACAAAGTTTTACGGCCGCAAGTTTCTGAGCGCGCTGCCCGATTGCCGCGTGGAGTTTCATTGATGCGCTCTCGCCTGAATCGGTCCGAGCCGCGACCGTCAGGGAGTTCGGTCGCGCGATGTTCGGATTGCGCAGGACACTTACATCGGGTCATCGACCCGACTCTCGGGTGCCACTGCTCTGTGAGCAGTGACGATCACCAAGTGTGTCAGACATCAGGACGCGATATCGCGCCAGTTGAATCGACTGGGCCAATCATCACCAAGGTGCTCGATTGTTGCCACTAAGAACACGTGAGCAATTGGATCCTTTCCGACTCGTGCCACGGGTGTTGTCTGACTCGCAGCGCAAACGATGGACTCCCTCTGACATCAAGCCATTGCAGCTCGCCGAACGAACTCAGGAATTCCTGTGCGAAGTCGGCGTGCCCGCTGAACCGATCCATGCCTGCCGGTTCCGATTGTCAGAAAAGGCATGGCGCGTATCCAGACGCACGGCCCCGGGACTCTCCGACCTTCCATTCCCATTAAGGGTGGCTGACATCATTCCTTCCTGGGCAACGCTGGAAGCGCACGGTGAAATCTGTCGCGAAATCTCGCTGGACGCCCAAGGCGCCGTATACATGGTTGACGTATCGAATGGATGGCAGGGCGTTTGGCCGTCTCCTGTTCGATATGCGAGCATCAACCTGGAAACGTTTGTTGGGCAGTTGGCGCTGGTCGTGGAATTGATGTCTCATCCGTCGTCGTTCAAACACGACGAGTGGGTGCCGGAGTATATCGAGCGATTCAAGCGCGAACTCTGCGATCTGGATCCCGATGCATTGCGAGACGAGACGACGTATTGGCAGGATGCCGTCGAAGAATTCGAATTCCCGATCTGAGATATGTGCGTCGGGTCATCGACTCAACTGTCCTGGGTGCGCAGAATCAAGAACACTTGGTGGTCGTTGCTGCTTTTTCGCGAAAACACTCGCCTTTTGAATGCGCGCAATTCTCGTGTCGGGTCGATGACCCGACCTACCCGATTCTGATCCATGGATCGCGACTTCGCTCACGGATTCTCTTCGACGCATTGGAGAGTTTGAAATGCCGTTGCCTCGATGCGAACGATCTTCCCGTTTACCAGCGCTAACAGTTGTGACTGTGTCGAATTGACTCCGACAAAAGACGGTATCGAGCAACTTGCGTCCCGGTTGACGATTGGAATCTCGACAGTCATCGGCAATACGCCAGTGACCGTCGTGACGGGATCGGCAGCGTTTGTAGAGTTGCGTTCGCCCATCGAATAACTTGCGACTTTTGTATTGGTTGCATCCACGATCTCAAAAAGTACCTGTACCCCGGCGTTATTCACATATTGCACGGAGACTGTGGTTGGCCCCGCGGCGCCTTCACAGGACAATCCCAATAACGACGCGACGGCGAGGACGGCGAATAGTGCTCTCATCTCAAACCCCTGTTTCAGAATTCAAAAAACTGCGCCTTCACATGCAGGCATTGGATTCAAAGTAACCCGTTTGATCGTTGCAACATTCATCAACGTGATCTCAGAACCGGACATCCCCGGGAATATTCGGCCCGCTGCTGGCCCCAGGATCCGCGAATATGTAAGTAGCGCCGGCCGCACGCTCGCCCGCTTCGTTCGAGGAACGTGCGCCGACGATCAGCCCATCATCCACGAGTGCCATGTCGTTTCCGAATGAATCAATGGCGTGTGATTCGTCAGGGATGATGGTTGCGACGACGCTCCAGTCGTCACCTTGCTTCTCATAGATCAACGCCGCCCCTTTCGCCTCGACGCCGATCGCGATTCTCCCGTCGTGGACGGCGACGGACGAACCAAACAGCCCCGCAAATGCGTCGTCGGGAACAATCGTCGTCTCAAGGGCGTACGTCCCGCCGCTGCGACGGTACACATAGACCGCGCCCGCCATGAGAAGTTCGTCGCCGGGTCGCTGCTTCGAAGGTGCACTAACGACCAACAGATCGTCGTCCATGGCGACAGAACTGCCGAACTGATCTGTCATGACGCCGTCGGGGGCCGAGAGTTTCTGAATCTCGTCCCAGTCGTCGCCGCTTCGCTCGAACACATAAACCGCGCCCAGTCCGGACTGCTTGATTGGGGCACCCACGGCCGCCCACACGTTGCTCATCGCGACCGACGCGCCGAAGTTGTCAGAGTCGGCCGCATCCGACGCCGTCAAACGAGCCGTCTGTGCAAATGTCCCGCCTTGCGTCTTGAAGACATACGCGGCGCCTTGGAATCGATTCCGTCCGAACGCGCCGACAATGAGATGCCCCTGGTTCGATTCATACGCCATCGAGTTGCCCAAGTGCTCAAAGTCTACGCCGTCCGAGATCGTCAACAGTTGGACCTGCTCGTAATCCGAGCCGCGCGATGAAAACACGTACACGGCGCCGCGCTGAATATGAAATGATCCCTCGATGGCAAACTTGTGCGCGCCGACAAAGACCTGGTTGGTACTGACGGCGACGGAACTGCCGAACCCCTGTTCCGGCATGCGCGCCGGTCCGCGTGTGAGCCGCGTCAAATACTTCCACTCGCCCGCGAATTTGACGAAGACGTCGACGACGCCCTTGAGCTGGTCCTTCTGCTCCGTCCCGACGGCAACCGTATTTTCAGTGCCCGCCACTTTGTCGCCGTAAAGTTCGTCCCCGGCAGGATCAAATGCCGTCAGCCGCGCCGCCTGTGGCCAATCCGATTGACCGGCGCCGGCCGGATCTTTCATATCGCCGCCCGGCAGCGCCATGCCGCCGGGAATGTCGCCGCCCGTGGGGCAATCGGCGCCAATGCCGACCAGCAACAGCAGGCAAATTAACAATAATCTCATCGTTCAGGCTCCCAATCGCGGTGCAGGATTCACATTGTGTGCGGCAAGACAATTGGCCCGACGGAACAACGCGAGTCCGCGAGGAGATCGCCGGGCGTCACGGAGATCTGCGCCATTTTGGAGAATGGGGGGCCATTATTCAGAGCGTGGAAGTGAAAAAAGAATCTGTCGGTCGGGCCATTGATCAGCCCTTCGTCGCGCGAACGACTTCGCTGAGTGTCGTCATACCGGCGAGAACCTTGTTCCAGCCATCTTCACGAAGCAGCAGCATACCGTGTTCCTGGGCGACTTTCTTGATCTTGCCGCTCGACGCCCGCTGCAAGACGAGTTCACGGATGTCGTCGTCCATCATCATCAATTCGAAGATGCCTTTTCGGCCGGAAAAGCCCGAATTGCGGCATTCGCGGCATCCTCGGCCCTTGAAGAGTTTGGCGCCCTTCGGCAGGTCAAAATCCGGCGGAATATCCAGTGGATCAGGCGTGTAGTCTTCCTTGCAATGCGGGCAGATCTGGCGGACCAGTCGCTGCGCGAGGACGGCTTCGACCGAGCTTGACACAAGGAACGGTTCGACGCCCATGTCCAGCAAACGCGTCGTTGCACTCGGCGCGTCGTTCGTGTGCAGCGTGCTGAAAACGAAGTGGCCCGTCAGCGACGCCTGCACGGCCGTCTCCGCCGTTTCCAGGTCTCGAATTTCACCGATCATGATGACGTCGGGATCGTGACGCAGAAACGCGCGCATGCCCTTGGCGAACGTCAGGCCGGACTTGTTGTTGACGTTGACCTGGTTGATGCCCTCGAGGTTGTATTCGACGGGGTCCTCGACTGTCAGCACCTTGATTTCCGGCGTGACAATGCTGTTCAGCGATGCGTAGAGCGACGTCGTCTTACCGCTACCCGTTGGTCCCGTGACGAGCAGAATGCCGTGCGGCTGTTTGATGAGTTTTTCATACTGCGTCAGCATGTCGCCGGCGAAGCCGAGATCCTCCAGCGACAGCAGAATCGACTGCTTGTCCAGGATACGCATGACAACGCCTTCGCCGTGGATCATCGGAATGATACTCACGCGAAGATCGATTTCGCGGCCGTGCACCTTGATCTTGAAGCTGCCGTCCTGCGGCAGGCGGCGCTCGGCGATATTCAGGTTCGAGAGGATCTTGATGCGGCTCGTGATCGCCGCCTGAAGCTTGCGAATCTGCGGCGGAATATTCTGGCTTCGCAGCACGCCGTCCACGCGATAGCGGATGATCAGGTCGTTCTCGAACGGCTCAATATGGACGTCGCTCGCCCGCTCGTTGATGGCCTCTATCAGGATTTCGTTAACAAGCTTGACGACACTCGCGTCCTGAGCCATTTCCGCAAGGTCCGAAGACGATTCGTTGAATTCGCTGACAACCTGCAGGTCCTCGTCTTCGCCGATGAGTTGATTGACCGTATCGCTGGCGACGCCGAGGTATTTGTTGATGACCTCGTTGATTTCGTTTTCCTTGGCGAGCACGGGATGAATGTCCAGCCCCGTGATCATGCGCAGCTCGTCAAAGGCATAGAGCTGGAACGGATCGCGCGTCGCAACCCGAATGGATCCGTTTTCTCGATTGAGGGGAATGAGCTTGGCGCGATGCAGTAGCTTGGAGGGCATCTTCTTCATCGTGTCGACATCAATCTGGATGTCGGCTGAATTCAGATCGACAACATCGAAGTGATGCAGTTTGCCGAGGGCCGTCAGGACTGCCCACTCGCTGCAAAACCCCATTCGAACGATGATCTGATCCAAACGATCGC
>JAJDEC010000577.1 GCA_029259995.1 Phycisphaerae bacterium | reverse complement strand
ATTGACGTTGCGTGCTGTATTGAGATTTGCGCGAGTACTCAGCCAATTCGCTTCCCCATCCCATGGGATGGGCCACGGTGCTATGCGATCTTTCGAAGCAGTCGTTCCCACGCATCGCCCAATGCCGTCGGTGTATGCGTTTCGAGATAGAACTGCCTTGCTCGACCTGCGCTCGTGCCCCAAAGGTCGCGCGATTCAATCGCGTTTCGAACTGCCGTTGCGAGATTCGACGGATTGTCGTCGCACACATGCCCCACTTGATTGCCCGCAACAACCCCATCCGGATCAACTGTTGTCACCACCGGCACGCCGCGCGACCAGGCTTCCATGAACGTATTCGGATAGCCCTCCCAATCGCTCGTGCAGAGCAGCAGGGCGGCGCATTCGTAATGTCGCGGCAATTCGGCATGGGGCACGAAACCTTGAAGCGTGACGTTCGGCAGTCGCCTGAGTTCTTCGACGGCAGCGCCAATTTCCTTCGACATATTCGAGCCCGCGCCGATCACATCAAACTGCACATCCGCACACGCCTTCGCGATCGCCGGCAAGCGATCAATCCGCTTCTGTCGTGAAAATCGACCCACCCAGAGCACGCGCCGTGCGGCGAATGCCGCATCACGATTTCCGTCCGCAAACGGATCCCCCGGATCCGGCGCGCAACTGCGAATCAGCGTCGCGTCAATGCCAAAGTTCTCGTGCAGCATCACCTGCTGCGTGTTCGTCTGGGCGACGACGTGATCCGCGCGCAACAACCCGTACCTGTAAAACGCCCGCTCGCGCCACGTTCGCTTGCCGCCGAGCCGTTCGTCGCACTCGGGATCGTTCGCGACGGAATAGATGAAACGCCTGCCGTTCTGATTCGCCCACATCGCCGTCTGCCCGGTTTCGACACCGCTCGTTCGCTGAACATAGACATCCGCATTCGCCCGCCCCATCGCGGCGCAAAGGCTCGACCATCGCGGATAGATAAACCGCAGCCCCGGCAGCCCGTCGTCTTTCGCACACATCTTGAAGACGCGGATACCTTCGTGTTCGATGCCGTCAGGCTGACCGTGATCCAGCGTGACGAAACTGACGCGTCGGCCGTGATTCACGAGTTCCCGCGCGATCAGGACGCGCTGAACTTCCGCGCCGCCGATCTGGCGGATATCCGCGCGACCCGCCAACACGGCGTAGTTGTTCGGGGCGACGAAGCAGATGCTGGCGGGTTTGTCAGGCATATCGCATTCTTGCTTGAGTCATCACGCTTCGATCGTCCGCTCGCCGGGCCGTCGCGCCCAGAGCGCAGTCACGCCCATTGCAATTATCAACGGATCCAACGGTAATCGAAATCGCGATTCGGCGAACGTCATTGCGTGCAGCATTGTTACGATCAGAATGTATCCGACGATCAGCACGACGACCCGCAGTCGCCGTGCCATCAGCGTTCTCCAACGCACGATCGCGGCGCAAATAAGTGCGATCAGGATCAGGCCATGCATCGTGAACAGAATCGTCCATGCCGATCTGTGGTACCTGAAGTTGGTTAGCCGCACGCCGTTATCAGAGGTTTCGATGGCCGACGATCCGAGCGGTGTCGGAACAGGCGAATAGAGCGCCAGCGTCTTGACTGCCGCTCGCCGAACGAAACCCATCGGATCGGAAGCGATGTACTCAAACGCGTCGGCTTTCAACCGGCGATTGCGGGCAATCTCATCGTGCTCCGCCAGCCCGAGCGATTGCATCTGCTTCTCGATCTCAGGTAGAAAGGAATCGACGTCCACAAAGGGAATCAGCACGTCGGCGGCTGGATTGTTTCCCTGGTAAAGATTCAGACCGCCGGACGTCGTGCCGGCAAAGACGGGCTCGTCGAAGCTGCGATAGAGAAACGCTTGCCAAGGAATCACGATGGCGGCGAAGATGCAACAAGCCGTCAAGACCCGCGCAAAGCGAACGCCCAGCGTTCGATGTTCCGACATGAAGAACGCGGCGATAAGCAGGAGCGGCGCCAGCGCAATCCCAGTGGGACGCGTCAGCCACGCAAGCCCGGCCGTCGTTGCCAGAATCAACAGTCGACTCAGGCCGATCTCCAGCGATGACGCCGTCACGAAAAACACGAGAAGCAGCAGCGAATAGAGCATCGTCTCACGCTGGGCCATGGCTTCCAGATGAAACGCGACATCCGCGGCAAAAATCAGACCCGCGATCCACATCGCACGTGAGCACTTCGCTAATCGCCAAACCAGCACCAGAAGCATCGCAAGACAACACGCATCAATGGCAAGGTTGGCGATCCAGCCGCCGAGTTGCGCGTGCTCGCCCATGACCAGAATCGTCCCGGCAAGCAGCAGTGGATACGCCGGAGGTCGATAGCCCGTCGGATGCACGCCGTCGATTGAGAACCGACCGTGCCCGGCGAGATTCTCCGCGATTGAGCGATAGGTCTCGCCGCCCGTGAAGGACGCCACATTCTCGCCGCGAACGAGACGAATGCCCACAAGGCCGGCGAAAACGAGGGCCAGCGCGATCATCGAGCAGATCCTGGCAGTTCGATTGTCCCGTTGATGCGTCACGATTGAGTGATTTCTACCGAATTTCCGCGTTTCGTTGCCAGCGATACAGGGTTCCGCCCGCGTCTTCTCTGCATCGGCCAAATCGGACGATCGAATCGCATGTTAGAGGACGCATTCCGCATTCGTGGCGATTTGTGACCGCGCGAAATCGGCGGACGCGGGATATGATCCCGGCCATGACACTGGATGCCAAGCAACGCAAAGCGCTCGTCGGCCGATCCCATCCGCTGAAGCCGATGGTCTACGTCGGTCGCCACGGGGTACAGCCCGAACAGATCGCGACGATTCGCGCCCATTTCAGCAAGTCGGATCTCGTGAAAGTGAAGATCGACGCCGACGACGCGGATGCCGTGGACGCAATCGCCCAATCGATCGTCGAGCAGGTTCCCTGTGATCTCGTCGCCCGCCGCGGACATGTCGCCATCCTGCATTCGGACGCAGCTGTGTCTGAATGACGCCCGCCCGAACTTTCATCACGCCTCATTCGCCGCTATAACCCCGTCATGGAGCGAAGCGAGACTTATCATCATCGTCGGCTCGATTGCGGTATCGAATTCGCCGCCATGGAGATGCCCGGCCGGCATACGGCCGCCCTGAATAATCGCGTCGCGGCCGGCATGGTCGACGAAAGCGAATTGCTGCTCGGCCTCGGCAGTATCGTCGAGCAGACAATCAGCAAAGGCACGGCGTCGAAATCGGCGCGCGATGTGAGCGACGCCTTCGACGCCATCGGCGCACAATCCGTCGGCGGCGTCGGTCGCCAGTCAACCGTGCTTCGATGCGGATGCCTTCCCGATCATCTCGATCAGGCCATCGCACTGCACGCCGAGATCCTTCGCACGCCGAGTTTTCCCCAGGAATACTTCGATGTCGCCATCCAGCTTGCGCAGCAGGAACTGACGGCGATGGAAGACGATCCGCAGGAGTTGGCCTCGCGGCTGATTGCGCGAAATGCCTACGGACCCTTATTGGGTCGTCACGAACTCGGCACCAAGGAAACCCTTGGTCGAATCTCGCGCGACGATGTCGTCAGCTTCTGGAAGAAGAACTTCTCGGCGGGGCGGATGCAGATCTGCGTCGGCGGACCCATCGACGTGGATGCCGTTGCCGACGCGATCGACAGGCACTTTCAGGGGTTCGGCGACAGCAAGCCCGCCGGCATCGAGAACATCCCCGTCGAGTTCTCGCCGGGCGTTCGCCATCAGCATAAGGAACTCGAGCAGGAACACATCCTGATGTGCTGGCCCGGCGTCGCGGCGACGGACAAGGAACATCCCGTTGAGCGCGTCATGCTGGGGATCCTCAGCGGCGGCATGAGTTCGCGATTGTTTACGGAAGTTCGCGAGAAACTGGGGCTCGTCTATTGGGTCGGCGCCTGGAACGAGCATCCTCGCGGCGCCGGCATGATGTTCGCCGGGGCGTCGACGACGCCCGCCCGCTGCGATCAGACAGCCCGAACACTTCTTCGCGAAATCGATCGATTGGCCGAGGATATCACGCAGGAAGAACTGGTTCGCGCGAAGATCGGCATCACGGCAAAAATGCAGACGCATGGCGACATCACGCGCGCCCGCGTCGGAGAACTGAGCAGCGACATCTATCATCACGGTCGACCAAGACCCGCGGACGAACGGAAGGCCGAAATCGAGGCCGTGACGATTGACGATGTACGCGGCTATCTCGCGTCCCATCCGCGCGATCAACTCTGCGTGCAGACGTTGGGGCCGCGACCGTTGGAGGAGTTTCAGGCATGACGCAATCCAACGGCTTTCACGAACACACGCTCGACAACGGTCTGCGAATCGTCGTCGAACAAATGCCCCATGTGCAGAGCGTCGCCGCCGGGTTCCTTGTTCGAACCGGCGCACGCGACGAGACGCCGGATCTCGCCGGCGTGTCGCATTTCGTCGAACACATGTGCTTCAAAGGCACGAACAAGCGCGGCTGGGAACAGATCACGCGCGACTTCGACGACATGGGCAGCACGTACAACGCGTACACCTCCAAAGAGCGCACAGTCTATTTCGGCTGGGTGCGCATCGAGGACCTGGAACGCCAAGTTGAACTTCTCGCAGACATGATGCAGTCGACCATGCCGTCAGAAGAGTTCGACATGGAGAAAAACGTGATCCTGGAAGAGATCGCGATGTCGGATGATTCGTTGGAGCGAAAAGTCTACGACCTGATGCACGAGCGCCTTTATCCAAAGCACTCCCTGTCGTGGCCCGTGCTTGGCACGACGGAGTCGATCACGGCCCTTTCGCGGGATTCGCTGCACGGCTACTTCGCCGATCGATACCATCCCGGCAACATGGTGCTCATCGTGACGGGTGCCGTCGAACCAAAGACGGTTTACGACATTGCCCAGCGAATCTGCGGGGATTGGAAGCCGGCTACGCCGCGCCCCGATCGCGTCGCGCCGCCGAAGGAGTTGACGGGCGTTCACAAGGGCGTCGTCGATCGATTCCAGCGACAGGCCGTCGGAGTCCTTTTCCCGGCCCCGTCCGCATCACACGAGGATCGGGATGTCGGCGATCTCGTCGCTTCAATCCTGGGGGGGCGCAATTCGCGGTTCTTCTGGAATATCGTGCAGACGGGCATCGCGGCCCACGTGGCGGCAGGTCGACTCGATTATTGCGATGTCGGAATGATGCTGGCATTCGGATTCACGGAGCCGGACAAAGCGGATGAACTGCTGAACGCGATGAAGACGCAGATTGCAGTGCTCTGTGAGAAGGGCGTGACGGAGGACGAAGTCCAGCGCGTTCGCAATCGCGTCGCCACGTCGCTCGCCTCCGAAGGGGAAGCGCCGTACTACCGATTCATGCAGATGATCCAGGAAATCGACATCTTCGGTCTGCCTCGAACTGTCGAAGAGCGTCTGGCAGTACTGGAAAAGGCGTCTCCGGCAGCCGTCCGAGAATATCTCTCGAATTGGCCCATGAGCGGCGATGGGGCGATAATCAGCCTTGGCCCGCGTGACTGGCCGGCCTGATATCGCGTCGTCCGATAATACGATCCAATAATCCGACCGATCTCTCCAATTCCATCCCGGTTCCGAAATCTCCTGCCGATGGCTTCGTATAAGAAATAGCGGACCTTTGCGCCGCCCGTGGGGAATCGGGCAGCTTGCGCTGGGACGCGCCTTTGCAACGCGATACAACATGGATGCGCCGAAACCTACGCCAAAGCCAGTCTCCGGGATTTCACTAGAACCGCCGCGCCCTGCCGGATCGACGAGGCCTGCCGGTCCGCGCACTCCGGGAGCGCGACCGCCGGCGCCGAGCACCGTCAAAGTCGTGCACGAGAAAAAGGCCGCGCCGAAGGACCTGCCACGCCCCGGCAGCTTTCGGCTGTTCGTCGGATTCGTGTTCGCGCTGCTGGGCGGATTGGCAGTCGCTTATTATCCGAGTCAGTTTGAGGGGCTTCTGGAATCAGGGTTCACCAAGGCGTATCAGGTCGAGTCGGCCGGTCTCAACGCATTGTCGAGTGACGCGACACCTTCTGCGATCGCCCAGGCGAACAAGTGGATGGCCGCGTATGGTGAATTCGCCCGCTGGACGCCCCAGGTTGTCGGCCTATTGAGTCTGTTGCTCGCGGGTTGGTTCCTCAAGAAGCGACTCGGTGCGTTCATCGTCGCATCGCTCGCCTGCATGATCGCCATTGGTGCGCTATCGGCGGCCTATGACTGGCCCATTCCCCCGCATTGCATGGCGCTGCCGGCTGTGGGATTGGCCTATCTGCTTCAGGCGGGGCAGAAACCGACGGACGTCACCATTCGTGGCATTCTGGGTTTCGCCTTTGTCGTCGTCGCGATCGTCGGCCTGACAACTGGCCTGTTTTTCCTTCCGCGTTGGGGCGAAAACGCCGCGTCGATCGTCCATGCTGTCAGTGAGAGCGGTCCGGCCTATCTCTGGTCTCAACCGACCGTCGGCACCTCCGTCTGGATGCTTTCTGCGTCGTTCGTGGAGCAATGGACGGATGTCGTCATGTGGGGCGCCGTCCTGCTGACTGCGTCGATTGGCGCCGTCCTCTGCCGCGACAAGCTGCTGCGGTTTCTCTCGGCAGGCATGATCGTGACGCTTGCCATCCTGCTGTTTAAATCCGCCCATGTGCACTGGATTTACTTCCCGACGCTCGGCGAGAACATCCCGCCTCAGCCCCATTGGACCTACGGCAACATCGAATTGTGGCAATGGCTCGCCCTCGTCGAACTGGCCATCGTCGCCGCCGTGCTGATTTACAAGTCCGTCGGCGCCGGCGGTCTCACGATCGTCGTCGCGATGATCTGGCTCTGCTGTGGTCTGCACGTAGACACGTATGCCGGACGTTTGTCGACGGCGCGTTTCCTGTCGCCCACGGCGGCACAGCGAATATCGTCGATGCCGATTATTCCGCCGGATGGAACCGATGAAACCGTTGCGGCGCCGACTCCGGCCAACATTGTGACGCGTGGCGCAACCCACCAAATCGGCGGTGTCGGCTCCGGCGCGACCATGAGCCGCGACGAGATGGCTGCGGCCGTCGCCGGTGTCGCGGCCCCAATCGGCTGGTTCTACCTGACATCGTTTCTCATCGGGATCATCAGCGTCGGCGGGCTTCGCATGATGATCCGAGGCCCCGCAGCCAGAACATGGTTGATGTGCGCGCTGTGGTTGCTGTTCGCAGTACTGGGAGCCGCCGTCTACTGGGGCTGGCCCGCTTCACAGAGGTTCGACGTCCAAGGCATTGCGATGACGCTGGCGTCGCATCCCATCCATCGAACGCTCGCTTTGGCGCTCACGGCCGGCGGCGCCGCGTTCTTCGGCACCTGGGCCCTTCGCTGGAACAGCCGCTATCACACGTGGCTCTATGCCGCGGCGACGGCCGTCTTCATCGGCACGATCCTGAGTTTCATTGCGCTGGCCGTGATGATCCGATGGGGCGGGTTTGACGCATTGCCCGTCGAGTCGTATATC
>JAJDEC010000576.1 GCA_029259995.1 Phycisphaerae bacterium | reverse complement strand
ACGTCGCCAAACTCATTGAGATCCCAACCCAAGTTCGATCACCATTCGGTATTTCGCTCACGCGGACACATCGATTCGACAACCAATCGACGGGCCTGAAAATCGCGACGTAACAGGTTACTGGACCAGCCCAACTCCAATACGTCCATTGGTCTTCCGCGCAGATGTCGGCAAGTTCTGTTGCCAAGCCGATAAGCCGCTTTTCAACGCATGCTGAATTGTACAGTTATTTCAGTCACTCGTCGGCCGGAGCCGGCAACAACAAATTCTAGTCTAACTGACTCGCCCCACGGAGGTAGGTCGGTGGATGTGCACAAGGAGGCAACTTATGCACAGTCACCCCAACCGGATGACTCCGTTTGCGCGTCGTTTCAGTCATTGTGTTGCTCTGACGACATTGGCCGGCCTGCTCGTCGGCTGCGAAGTATCCGTACTTCCCGGCGGCGCCGGTATCGCCGGGGCCGGAACGTCCACGTCGACCAATACCGGGAGCACATCACCGGACTCGTCGAACTCCAACAGCTCGCGATCCAGCATGTTCTCCACCGCGTCCGTTCGAGTCATTACAGAATCGAACGTCGTTACTTTTGACGGCAAATTCAACTACCTCGACGACATCAACGTCTTCGACCTGGGCCCTGCCGATACCGGCGATCGCATTACGATCGAGATCGCCGGACACGGCGGCCTCAACACGGTCGCCGCCCTCTTCAACGGCAACGACGATCTCATCGATGCCAGCGACGATCGATCCTATTACGGCGGCCTGCTGGATCCCTACATCTCGCGGGTGATTCGACACGATACGGATCATCTCTATCTGGGCGTGGCGATTTCCAGCAGCAAGCATTTTGCATCAAACGAGGGCCGATTCGCGCCGGGCACGTACACCGTCACTGCACGACGCCAGCCGAACTCGGAAGTTCAGGCGCCCCGCTCACAGGTCGTCTGGATGGACTTCGAGGGCGGCGCCAGCGTCCAGATCGGTCTCGAACCCTCCGTGTCGATGCGGGCCTTCAGCGCCGAGTCAATCTCCGGACGACACGACGGCAAGACGAGCTACATGATCGATCTCATCATCGATCACATGAAGAAAGACTTCGCCAACTACGACGTCACGCTGCTCGACAGCCGACATCACGAAAAGCCGACTGGACAGTACACGAAGCTCTATTTCGGCAACTACAACAGCGCATACCTTGGACTCGCGGACAATGTGGATACGGGCAATGCCTACCTCGATCAGGAAGCCATCATCTACACGGAAGACATGGCCATGTTTGAAAACCTTTTCCCGAGCACGGAAGAAGTCGCCCTGGCCATCGCCAACGTCGGCTCGCACGAACTGGGCCACTTGCTCGGCCTCGAACACTCCTCGGATCCGAACGACTGCATGGCCACGGCCGCCAGCGCACGACAGATCCTCGAAACGGACGCCGCCTTCATCCGCTCCGCTCCGCAGACGGACGTCTTCCCGACGGGATTCCAGAATGGTCCGCAACTCCTGATGTGGAACGTGGGCATCAACCCGAATCTGGAAGCCCGCGTCGTCCGGATGGACGAGTGGCTCCCCGTTTCGCACAAGGCCGAATGGCGCGATCGCGAGGGCATCCCCGACATCGAAATCAGCCTGTGCGGCGGATGCAGACACCATGATCACGACGAAGATTGACAAGTCCACGGCCGCATGACGGCCCGGCAAACAGATTGCCACCATCAAGACATAAGTTGCCTGCACGCGGCGCCGACTGACTACCGGCGCCCGCGTGTTTTTTACATTGTCAATGAGATGGAAATGAGTGCGCCGAATGACTGGATTGGCGTGACACGAAGTCTAATCGTTGCGACTAATCAAACTGAAATCGCAGGCGATCGACAAATCGCAAGGCAACAAGCTTGGCCCCGTTCGCACACGCCGCGTCCGAAGTCGGATCGAATGCACGAAGCACAACCGCGTCGGCACGGCTCGTCTGAGGGCTCGGCCAGACACCTTCGCTCGCCGGCATGCGGACTTCGAACTGGATCGGATCACCCGGCTCATACTCGTCCGCGAGCCTCGCGGGCAGCTCGATCAGGGCCCCGCCTGCGGAGACGTTCCGCGTCAGTCCGGCGTCGTGCCAGGGACCGCCGCCGAGGCAGACGGATGCCGGGGCTCGAACCCGCACGCGTCGATGGACCCGTCGATCGGAACCCGTGGTAGTCTCTCGATGGGATGGGCCGTGTTGTGTTTCGAGTATGGACATGATTGCTCCGGCATCGGCTGCCGTAGGAGATCATCGGCTGGAATTGGAATGCCCGTTGTCAGCGATCGTGTTTTCGGACGCGATTTGTCCTGATCCGCAACAACTGCGCCGTTCCGGCGGCATACGAAAAGGGGCCAAAGCCAGATCCGCGGGGTACTTCACCAACCTGGCCTGCGATAAGACGCAAGAGCCGGTCCTCGCATCCCCGCACTCGAAGCGTCCACCTCGGCATCGCCTGCGATCAATCGTCCCAGCGCCCACGCGAAGTGCCGCCGACACCCGATGGGGCCGCTATACTAGTCTCAAGAGGTGAGTTCGACGCGCACCGCCGGAGAGCGCGGGGCCCGAAACAAGCTAGAAAACATCAGCAGAGTTCTGACAGTCCCGAGGCGAAGGACGATCGAGATCATCATGACGCACGGTAATCCAGAGACCATCTCGCCGGGACTCGACTGGCAAACCCGCCTTGCACACACGATCGCCACGATGCGCGAACTGAGTTTGAAAAACACGCCGGAAGAAATGGTGCAGACCTATTCCGAGAAGATGAGCGAGATCGTCCACATTGATCGACGCATTTCACTCAGTCGTCGCGGACTCGAGTCGCCCATGGTCCGTGTAACACGCTTCAGCGGATGGGAAGAGAAGATCGATCCGTGGAAGAACCCCGATCGACTGCCCGTGCTCTACGGCGGTCTCTTTGCGACTCTCATCTTCGGAAACGAGCCGAAGATCATCAATCGGCTTGAACTCGCTGACGACGATCCGGCGCGAAAGTTTCTGGGCGACTGCAAGTCGATCCTCGTGTTGCCGCTCTACGACCAGGGCGAATCGCTCAACATGGTCGTGCTCGCCCGCAATGAGGCCGATGCCTTTGATCACGAAAGCCTGCCGCAATGGGTCTGGATGAGTAACTTGTTCGGCCGCGCCACACAGACGCTCGTGCTCAAGGACGAACTCCAAAAGGCCTATTCGGAAATCGATCGCGAATTGCAGAATGTCGGCAGGATTCAACGATCACTTCTGCCCGACAAACTCCCCGACATTTCCACGATGCAGCTCGCCGCCTACTATCGAACGTCCGCCCGCGCCGGCGGCGACTACTACGACTTCTTCAAGCTGCCCGACGATCACTGGGGCATCCTTGTCGCCGACGTCAGCGGTCATGGCACGCCCGCCGCCGTCATCATGTCCATCACGCACGGCCTGGCCCACGCATTTCCCGGTCCGCCGAGTCCGCCGTCGAAACTGCTGTCGTACCTGAACAATCATCTGCATGAGAAGTACACGGGCCATATCGGCGGATTCGTCACGGCGTTCTACGGAATCTATCACGAACCCTCGCGCACGATGCATTACGCCAGCGCCGGCCACAACCCGCCGCGACTCAAGCGATGCACAGACGGAACCATCGCATCCCTCGACGGCGCACAAAGCCTGCCGCTCGGCATCATGGGAGAGACGCAGTATATCGAAGCGGAAATTCAGTTCGCCAAAGGCGATCAGGTGATTTTCTATACGGACGGAATCACAGAGGCGATGAACCCGCACCATGAACAATTCGGCATCGAACGACTCGACAAGGCCCTGGAGAATTGCACGCTGACGGCCGACGGCCTGATTCAGACCGTCGTGGCCGGCGTCGAGGATTTTACGGCTGGCCATGCACCGGACGATGATCGCACGATGCTCGTGGCGAAGATTCGATAGAGCCCGCACTCGGATCAGGGCGCTGAATCGCACCAGTTGAAATTGCGAGTGAACTGACCGAACCGGCGCAGTTTACGCGATCGGCTTTCTCAACCCGAACAAATCATAGATCAGCCACTCGCGTCGAAACAGCACTTCCATGAACCAGAGATACAGGTATCGACCGCGATAGCCCTTCGCGCCGCGCCAACCCACGCGCCCTACATCGCGCAATCCGTTCTTCAACGAGTTCGACGCCTGTTGCGACACCATCTCGTGCCGAAGCAGCTCGAACCCCGTCTTTTCAAACGCATCGAGATAATCGCTCGTTCGCCAAAGTGTCGCATGCGTGCTGAATTGTGTGTTGGCAAAGTTCAACATCTGCGCCGCCGCAAAGAATCGGCGATGCTCCGTCGTCACGTCGCCGAGGCACAACATGCCGCCGGGCTTCAGCACGCGATAACACTCGCTGAGGAATCGATGCTTGTCCGCGTAATGCAACGCCGATTCCAGATTGAAAATGACATCGACAGTATCTGAAGGAATCGGAATCCGATGCGCGTCGCCGCGCAGGAAATTGGGCCCGCGCGCATGCCCGTTCTGACGCTTGCGCGCCGCCCGAACGCTGGGAAAGCAATAATCCAGTCCGATGACGTTCTTTGGAGAATAGCGCTCAAATATCCAGGTGCTGGGGCCACCGATGCCGCAACCGATGTCGACGACCGTGCTGTCCGGACCGATCGGTGCGTCTCCGAGTAACTGCCACACAAGTTCGCGCTGATGTTCGTCAAACGAGCCGCCGTCGCGCGACTCGGCGTATCCCGCATTGTATCCGATCAGGCCGTGCGCCTCTGTCAGACGCAGATTGGGTTCGTAGAACCGTTCCAGACTTTGCTTCGACAAATTTCGGATTCCTTCGTCCCACGGTTCGTTCGGGGAGGCCTTGGCGCCGGATGATGGGCCGCGTTGTCCATAACGAGCGACGCCATCGCGTGGAAAGGCGAGTCATCGTCTGCCGACGCCCGGCATTCATCCTCGAGAAAACTCGGGGCGCCCTCGAACTCAGGGATTCTAGCGAGTCACGGCGTCGAATCCAGCCTGCGGAGACGCATCGCGTATAATCACTGATCCGGATTCGCCGCGCATCGCGCTGCAAATCACATCCTTACGTGAATTGACGATTTAGAACGACAATATGAAAGCCACTGAACCCCCCATCGTCGCTCGAATCACACGGCGCGCCGTCCGGCTGGCCTTGGTTTGCACGATCCTCCTTGCCGCCGGCACGATCACGACCGTCGCCATGGTCCAATTCAAAAAATGGCCGATCCCGGATTTCAAGGTGGTTCAATGGACCATGATCGGGTATTTCGGCATCATCGTCGTCGTACTGATCACATTCGCCGTGCGATATCGACTCTATCGATATCGAGCAAGGAAATCCGACTACGAACTTTGCACGCATTGCCTCTATCCCCTCGACGGTCTCCCCGACAAACATCGATGCCCAGAATGCGGCGAAGCATACGATCGATTCGAGTGTCGCGAGATGTGGCGGAAATGGCTCAGGGATACGGAATTCAGAGTGACGTGATCGAAACGCATCCACTCGGGGAAACATAGCCGGGCCCGACGCCCTGTGGCGTCATAGCTCACGACTCACAAGACAAACGGCAACGCCCTGAATCGAAAACTCGCTCGATTGATCCAGCACGATCGGCGGCGACGCCGGGTTGTCGCCTCGGAGAATCACCAGCAGATCCTCCTCGCGATACTCAACACTGACGCGTTTCAGTGTCGGCCGGCCATCGACGAGACAGGCGCAGATTTTTCCCTGTACGAATTCGGGGGAAACGCCGGGCCGATACTCCACGAGGATCAGATCGCCCCGCTTCAATGTGGGTTCCATGCTGTCAAATTCACAACGAAGGCAATATCGATCCGCATGCCACAGATGACGAAGCACGGGGAACATCTCGAGCTGTTCCTGCGACTCCGCCGGCGGTCCGTTCGGAATCGAACCAAACATGGGCAATTCGCGCGTATCAAGCACGCGCGGTGCGTCGTGCCCTTCCCCCTCCCCGTGCAACACGGCTTCGGGAATCTCCAGGGCGACTGCGATCGCTTTCAATGTCCCGGCTCGCGGAGCGCGTTGCCCGCGCTCGATCGCCGAAAGATACCCCTGATTCACGTTGGCCTCTGACGCCAATTGCATCTGCGTCCAGCCGCGCCGAAATCGGAGTCTGCGGATTCGCTCGCCAACAGTCCCCCCGAGAAATGCCGGATCACGTTCAGGTTCAAGACCATTCATGCCGCGTATTCTAACCGCATGAGCAGTGAATCAACCTGTCAGACATATGGCATGCAACATCACGCAGTATTGCGCCGTAACAACCGCTTGGGTGACCAGGGGATTCCCGCGCAACGCCGACCAACCAATGTTTGAGTCGACACGGACAATTCGAGAAGCCTCGAAGCGTTGGCGACAAGAAACGTCATTCGCGATGGACCAATAGTGGAGGTTCGTCGCGATCCGGTCGTTCGGATTCATGGCTGTTCTCGAAGTCACGCACCAGCGAGAAAGCTCAGCTGTCGACGCGGGTCGCGGCGCACGGAATCCTGCACGAACAAAACGCCGCAGTTTACAATCATCCGCCTCAATGTTCCGCCTTGGATCACGTCCCCGTCCCCGATATGATCAGGCGACGTCGAACCCATGTGGCCCAACCGATGAACCAACAACAGCCAAGCCGCCGGAGCCATTCGTGCTGACCAAATATGCAATCATCCTCGCCGACGGCGCCGCAGACGAGCCCGTCGCGTCGCTCGACGGCCAGACGCCTCTCGAAGCGGCACGGACGCCGAATATCGACGCCATCGTCCGAGCCGGCCGAATCGGTACTGTTCGAACCGTCCCCAAAGGCTATTCACCCGGCAGCGACGTTGCGACGATGTCCCTGCTCGGCTACGACGTCGCGAAACACTACACGGGCCGCGCCCCGATCGAAGCCGTCGCCCGGAAACTCGAACTCAAACCCGACGATGTCATTTTTCGCTGCAACCTGATCAGCGTCATCGACGGCGAGATGCGCGACTTCACGGCCGGTCACATCGAAAGCGAAGCGTCACAGCAAATCATCGCCACGCTGAACGATGCGTTCGCCGATGCACCGATCCAATTCCATACGGGCGTCTCCTATCGAAACCTTCTCGTCGTCAAGGATCAGTCGACGCTGGATACCGTGTGCATGCCGCCCCACGACATCCCCGGCGAACCCGTCGCCGACTACCTGCCAAAAGGCCGCGGAAGCGATCTCGTCCGATCGATCATGGATCAGGCACGCGAAATCCTCGCGAGCCATCCCGCGAACGAAAAACGTCGCAAACTCGGATTGACTGTCGCATCCGACATCTGGCTCTGGGGCCAGGGGATCGTGCCGATCCTTCAGCGATTTCGACCGCGCTACGGCGTGTCCGGCGCCGTTATCGCCGCCGTCGATCTGATCCGCGGTCTCGGCCGCCTGATCGGCTGGCCGATCATCGACGTCCCCGGCGCAACGGGTTTCATCGACACGGACTACGCCGCCAAGGGCCGCTACGCGATCGACGCCCTGAACGAATACGATCTCATCGCCGTCCACATCGAAGCCCCCGACGAAGCGGGCCACATGGGCGACGCCAAGGCAAAAGTCGAAGCCATCGAACGCATCGACGCCGACATTGTCGGACCCCTGGTCGACGCGCTGAAGTCCTACGACCGCTGGCGCGTCCTCGTCGCCCCCGATCATCCGACGCCCGTCAACACGAAAACCCACACCGCCGATCCGCCGCCCTTCTGCATGGCCGGCGCCGACATCCCGGCCGGCATCGTCGACGCGCGCTTCACGGAAGCCGACGCGCGCAAGAGCGACTTCCAGGTCGAACGCGGTCACGAGTTGATGGACCATTTTCTGCGGAGATAAGTCATGCCGCAACCAAACGCGCCGCGCCGTTCCGAACCACGACCGTCAGGAAGTGGGCGCACGTATCCGAGTGAATTCGCGTACACAACGAAAACGCTGGCGCGAGAGTCCTTCCGGCTGTTATGAAAACCGCCAACCGCGTGCCATGCTTGCCCTCCAAGGCAAGCATGCGAGCGCGTAGCCTTCGAGCTGGTGCGAAAGTCCTTTCTCGCACCCTTTCCCCGCAGGAATCCAATCCTGCAGTGCAGAAGAAAAAGTAGAATCGCCACGCGTCGTGCATTGGTGAATAGGCCGAGGCTGTCCGGGAATTCGAACTAACATTCTTTCAATGAGGGCTTGTCGAAAACGTCAATGTTCATTCTCGAATCTTGCTCCGAAGGAGCGCTGGACCGTAGCCACGGGTGGAGTGAAACCGCGAAGCGGTGAAGCGGAACCCGTGGCTGTTGTTTCTTTTCATCAATTCCGCCCTGAAAGGGCGGCGCAGTTCCCGGACAGCCTCGAACAAGCCGCGAGTGACACACTTGCGAGTCACGCGCGCATCAACCGATTTCTGACCAACCGTAGCGCAAATCCAACACGTAAAACGACGCCCGATCGCCCATTGCGCCATTACACACGCTTTCACGACACGACGAATCCCATCCATCCGTTCCCCGAGTTTTTGAACCGTGGCCGAACGGCATTCCCTTATACTCCTGAGATCCCGAGTCACAGCCAACCAAGACATCCTGCCCCCGAGGAGCGAAAGATGCATTCAAATAACACGTTGCGAACACTCATTGCGCCGCTTTGTATCCTGTCCTGCACGTTGATCGCGCAAACGACGTCCGGCGACGACAGACCAACCCAGGAGCGCAACCGATCCCGTTCCGCGCTGGCCGCCGCGCACGAAGTCGAATCACTCGCAACGCAGACAATTTCCATCCTGGCATCGAGCAACGGCGTCATCGATGCATCGCTCCGATTACACGACACCGACGTGACATTGCACCTCGCGCCGCACACGATCCGCTCGGCGTCGTTTCGTGCCTTCGAACACGACGCAGACGGCATCGCCGGCGCACCCGTCGAATCGATCGCCACGACATATCGCGGCGAGATCGTCGATCAAGCCGGCAGCCGCGCCGTCGCCTCAATTCGCGACGGCCGAATAACCGCCTACATCCGCGACGCCGACGGTCGCATCTGGAGCGTCCAACCCGCCGAAGGTTTCGTCACCAACGCGGCACGCGATGCCCATGTAGTGGTCGCTGTCGATGAATTGCCCGCAGGCCCATGGCACTGCGGCGTCGATGATACGTCGCCGACCACACCAAGCGGCGGCGCACCGCGCGGCGTCATGACCAGTTGCG
>JAJDEC010000575.1 GCA_029259995.1 Phycisphaerae bacterium | reverse complement strand
GCACTGTTCCTGCCGATGGTCAGCCTTGTGAACAGCCTGACCGGTGGATGATGTCGTCGGCTGAGGCCTTCCCGGATGTGTCAGATTCCGGGAAGTTCAGACGGACAGTTGGCGAAGGGTAATGATTGAAGCGGATAAAGTTATGAATGCCTTGACCATAAACAACACGACATCCGGCATTGCCCGGCGACGACGAGGCCTGACGCTCGTCGAAGTCATGGTGGCGATGGCGATCATTGCCATCCTGCTCAGCATCCTGGTCGTCAGCGGCCGGGCCGTGCTTCGATCGCAGAATCGCTCCGACGCGAATCAGGAAATCCAGATGATCGCCGCCGCGATCGATAAGTACGCCAATTTCTGGCCCGCCTGGGAAATCGCCGACATGAACGGCAATCTCGTCAAAGTCGCCGATCGCGGCTGGCCCGATTATCTGCCCGGCCGGCTGTTCGACGCCTCGATGGCCTTCCTCCCCGAATCGGCGGGAACCTTCAACAGCGTCGCGAACGGCTTCACGTTCAATGTCGACAACAGCGTCGGCCTGTCCAGCGGCCTGTTGCGCACCCCGGGACAGATCGATCAGATCGTCGAAGGCAATGTGCTCAATGCGAACATCTGCCTGACCTACGCCCTGACTGCCAAAACGGGCCAGGGTCCCTACCTCGTCGTGGACGACAGCGGCGCGATAATCCGCGAAGTCTCGAACAGCATTCCCGTCAACACGGCCGGCATGCCCCAACCTCGGACGAATGCCGACAACAACCTTCACGCAGCCAGCATCGCCGGCCGCAAGATGATGCTCGTCGATCCATGGGGAACGCCCTATCGCTACTTCTGGGTCCATCGGGATAACACGACGCCGAGTGGCCTCAGCCCCGTGGTCAACGGCAGTATCAATATGCCTCAGCAATTTCGTCGCGCCGTCGGATACGTTCTCGAATCCGCCGGCCCCGATCGGAAATTCGGTGATCGATGGACCAACAACACCAACGTGATGGACGCCAACGAGGCCGCCGACAACTTGATCATCCAGCGACCTTGATCGAATCTGAACACTCGACAGTGAATTGAAGTCATGGTGAACGAACGACAAACATCTCGAACGACGCACAAGCATCGCGGCTTTACGCTGCTGGAGCTTGCCATTTCCGCGATCATTATTTCGATCCTGCTCGTCACCGGCACGTTCGTATTCAAGAGCGTTCGGCGAGACAGTTCGATGGCCCAGGCGCGCAACGCTGTCCTGAGCTACGCCGCCGTCGCCCGCAGTTATGCGATCGCGAATCAGATTGAAACCATGCTCGTCGTGAATCCATTCAACGGACGATTCGAAATCTGGCACCTCAATCCGCCCGTCAATGGCGGTCTCTGGGATCCGTATTCTTCAACGCCTGGAATGACGGACGGCTATGCCTTCGCTTCGATCCTCGACGATGGCGCGCGTCTGCCCGTTGACGGCGACGGCGAACCGCTGGTGTATGTCAATCCGATTGACTACGAAGAGCGAACGCACGTCGATGGCATCCAGCAGGACTACGACAACATGATCTGGACGGCGTTCTGCTTCGATGAATCGGGAATGCTTGTCATCCGATCCCGAAGAATCGCCACGCGAACGGCCGTCAGACTCGACGGTACATTGACGATGAATCCGACCGTCAATCGCGTCAGCGACATTGCGGATACGTCAATCAAACAATCTCAGATGCCGGACTTGCGAATGCTCGATCCGACACTGACGGCGTTGCCGCTGGCGCTCGTGACCGATGAAGACAGTCTGATCACCTCGACACAGGGATTTGTCTTGTCCGATCGTCGTGCCCTGGAAGCCGCCATCGGAAAATCGTTTACCGTCAATCAGCTCCGCGGCAACATGGTTCCCGGCGACATTGGATGGCTGATGAAGACGCGTTACACCGAAAAATACCGTGGCTTCTCCGAAGAGATCCTTCTGGATCGTTACTCCGCCGAAGCCGTTTTGCGAGGAGATGAGTAGGATGATTCGAACTCTCTCCAGAATCCGACCCGTCCGCCGCGGCTTCACGCTGCTGGAAGTCATGATCGCCTTCGCCGTGCTCGGCATCGGCCTGATCATGGTCGCCGCCATCTTCCCCGCCGCACTGCTGGAGCATTCGCGCACGATCGATCAGTCACGAGCCCTCGACGAGGCCGCCAAGGCCGAGACGATGCTCCACAATCGGATCAATCCCAAGCGCCTCTACGTGGACAACGTGGCCCTGGCGAACGGATTCGATTCCCCCTGGTACGCGATTCCGTTTCACAACATGACAGTCGGCGCCACGCCGCTGGATCTCGATGGTGATGGCGTTCAGGACAACGGCTGGGACAACGCCCTTTATCCGCCGCTCCCGCGGGGCACGCCCTATCCGACGCAGACGTTCTACGCCGGTCTCAACAACACGCCGACGTTTGCCAATCCCGTTCAGCTCTTCGGTCTCGACTATCTGAGCGACACTGTCCTGCCTCGAACGGATGAGATCGCCAACGCGTCGAACAATCGACTCGTGTGGCACGGCTTCTATCGCACCACGGCCAGCGGCACGCGGCATTTCGCCGTCGCCGTCTGCAAGCAGCGACAGAACAAGAATTTCGCGCGGCAGGACATCTCAGCGACGTTGCCGGCCGATCGATACGGAAATCCCAAAGTCGATCAACGCCAGCTGAACGACATCGCCAACGACACGGGCGGTCCGTCCGTGCTGAGCCGGACACGATTCCCGGTTCCGTGGCGCGTCACTGTCGGCCGCCTGCCGAACTCGAAAACGCTGACGATTCCCAACCTCCTGGCCGACGGAACGCCGCTGGCGCGTCTCGCCCCGCGCGGCGCCAAGCTGCTGATCCAGGGCCGAACCTACACAAACCAGGGCGGCGGCGTCCTCGACTTCCCGGGCGGTCGCGTCCTGACAGTCCTGGATACCGACGGCCTGAACAAGATTCAGATCCTCGAAGACATCAGCGACATCGAAGCCTTTGACGTGGGCAATGAAGGGTTCCGATTCGACGTGTGGTTGTTTCCCCCGTCGATTGTCGGTCAGAACGGGTTCGAAAATGAATCCCCGGTTCTCGAATGGAAGGTAAGCCTGTGATGCAACGCGAAACGCGCCAACTCAATCCGTCGTTGCGACGCCGCGGTTTGACGCTCCTCGAGTTGCTCGTCACGGTCGGGCTCGTGGTGATCGTCATCGTGTCAGTCGCACAGGTATTCTCGATCACGTCGACGGCCGCTTCCGCCACGGAAGCCAATGCCTCGCTGATCAAGAAGTCGCGAAATATCAACAAGACGCTCGAAGACGCCGTCGCCAACATGGCGCCGGATTGCGTCCTGGCCATTTCCTGTGCGCCGCCGATTCGCAATACGAGGGAAGTCGTCAGCGGCCCCTACATCCCGCTTCAACACGACGCCATTGCATTCGCGGCCCGCGGCAATGCGAATCAGTACGTGTCCTTCACGGATCCGACGCGACCAACGGCGGCGAATCCGGAATTGGGGCCCGCCAATTCGTCCGAAGCCCTGATCTACTTCGGCATGGGCGATCCCCTGACGCAGAACCCCAACGGCATCCTTCAGCCGATCCGCCTCGATTCCGGAAACCTCTTCGCCCCGGAATGGCCGTTCGTACATCGCGCCATCGTCCTGCTGCCCGAAGTGGCGCCGGGCACCGATGCGAACTGGGCGAACAATCGCCTGCGAGACATGACTGGACAATTCGCCATCGGCGGACTCTTCAACAACACGATGGCCCTGCTCCCCCAATATGCCGACGGCTCGATCGACGCCATCGTCTCCAGCAACACGCTGCGGGCGAACACGCAGACGATCGCGCAGATCATCATGGACAAGGATTGGGATACGGACCTCGGCACGAACAATCCGTCGATCACCGGCCTCTGGTCCCACAGCCAGGCGCCGCGGACCTTGTTCCTCAACGCGAACTTTGCGAATCGAAAAGACTTCTATCGCCGAGGCGGCGCAACGTTCACGTTCGGCCTCGCCGACTTCCGCGTCGAATGGACCGACGGCCGCCCCATCGATCCGATCGGCCCCGACGGGATCGTCGACACCCGCGATGAAAACCTGAACACGCGCTGGTTCGGCATCCGCCCCGATCCCGAGCAGGATGTGACCGCCAGCGACCTCAATGAAACAGTCGCCAATTCCGGTCCCGGCGTTCCCTTTTACGCCTATCGCCGACATGACACGGATCCGAATCAGACACTGTCGGATCCGCTGGAAGAACAAGCGCTGAACGATTTCTATCGGGATCGAATCGAATGGCCGCGC
>JAJDEC010000574.1 GCA_029259995.1 Phycisphaerae bacterium | reverse complement strand
GTTGCATTTGGCGTCGAGATTCCCAAGGGCGGATTTCTCCTGATGGGGGCGACGAGTGCCGTGTATGAACAACCTTTGTTGGCGAAGCCGTTCTTCCTTGCGGCGGCGGGGACGGCGAAGGACGGACGCCGCCGATATCGCGAAAGCGTGTACGTCATCCGGCCGATTATTCGTGCCGTGTCTGTCGGTGACGACCAGGACATCGAGGAGGCGCCGGAAGGCGAATAACTGAGCCCATGGGAAAGTCCGACGAACAGCAGATTGATGCAGTCGCGCCTGTGACGCCGGCGGACGACGCATTTCTACGACACGTCTGTGAGGGTCTGGGGTTTATCTGCGTCGGTCTGGATACGTCCGGACGGATCGTCTTTGGGAATCGGGCTGCGACGAAGTGGTTTGGAGAGAATCAGGGCGGGCAGATCGGTGACAGCTTCTTCGGTCTGCTGGTTTCGAAGGATCGCGCGAAGGCCCAACGTTTGTGCAAGGAAGTCGTCGGCACGTGCGAAATGCGCGAGATGGAAGCGAAGTATCCGGGCAACGATGAAGAATTGACGACGCTCGTCGTCATTCTGTCGCCGGTCTTGTCGGACGCCGGCGAGTGCGTCGGTATTTCGGCCAGCATGCGGGATATCTCGGCAAAGAAACGAATGTCCCGCGAATTGGGCAACGCGCGGCGCATTGCGGCGCTCGGGCGCATGGCTGGCGGTGTGGCCCATCACTTCAACAACATCCTGGGCGGAATGCTGACGAGCATCGACTACGTTCTGACCAGTGACAGTCCGCGCGAATTGCGAAAGACGCTCCGCCTGATGGCGCAGGCTATTGGGCGTGCGACGCGCATTACCAATCAACTCGCGGCATTCGCGGAATCGGAAAACGCGCTGGTTGAATGGGCGTCCCTCGAATTGATCGTGAATGAGTTTCTCAATCGGACTCGAACCAAGGCGACGCTGAAGGGGATCCGCCTCGTTGAGGATGTCGAGCATGTCGCGACGGAACCCTTCGAGTTGCAGCGCCTGATGCCGGTTCTGGAGAGTGTGGCGCAGAATTCCCTGGACGCCATGGGTTCGGGGGGAGAGTTGCGCGTCGGTCTGAAACTCGTCAACGACGCGGCCGTCATCACAATTACCGATACGGGCTGCGGAATTCCCAGAGACGTTATGGATCGCGTGTTTGAGCCGTTCTTCACGACAAAGGGCGAACTGGGCGGCGGCAGCAGCGACAACATCGGTCTCGGCATGGCGGCGGTTCACGGTCTGGTGGGTGAGATGGGTGGAACCATTCGGCTTTCGTCACAAGTCGGTTCCGGGACGCAAGTTACGATTTGCCTACCGATCCACAGGCCCGAGCGGTGACTATCTGGCCGACCATTGCCGGGTGAAATTCCAGGGTTTGACTCGATATTCTGGATTTCAGACGTCCGAGAAAATACGATTCATCAAACCTTGCAGATAGTATACGAGTCCGTTATCATCCTCGGGTTCATTGAAGAGCCAGCGAAACGGGTGGGCGCCAGTTGGGACGCGCGGCCCTGTGAGATGGCGGCTTTTTCAGTGCAGTCCCTGGGTTGTTTCAATCACGACTAGTATTGGTGATCACACGCCGGATCGGGTGCGACAATCGCTCAGTTTTCAGTTGAAAACGGGTAGCACACGGCCACGCTCATGCGCCGGGATGGCGCGACGGGGTTGATGTTGGTCTGCGCGCTCTCTGCGTCATGAACGCAGGAGCGAATACAAGATTCGCCGGCATTCGCGCCGGCGACGGAAAGGAATGCGATGACGGCGGTTCGCGAGATTCGCAACTTCAGGAAGATCGGTGACGCGACGGGGATTCCGAATCTGATCGAGATTCAGGTCGGAAGCTACGCGCGATTTCTTCAGGACATTGCCTCCACCAAGAATCGGACGCCGACGGGTCTCGAGGGCCTTCTCCGGGAAGTCTACCCGATTCAAAGCTACGACGAAAACATCACGCTTGAGTACCTCGACTACTCGCTGGGCAAGCCGCGCTACACGCCGGATGAGTGCCGGCAACTGCGTCTGACCTACGGCATGCCGTTGCGCGTTCGTCTCCGATTGAATCGCAAGGACAAAGACGAGGTCTTTGAGGATCGCGTCTATCTTGGCGAGCTGCCGATCATGATCGGCGGCGGCGAGTTCATCATCAACGGCGCCGAGCGTGTGATTGTCTCACAGCTGCATCGATCGCCGGGTGTGGACTTCATCAAGGAAACGCTTGAAGCCGATCGGCCGCTGCATGCGTGTCGCGTCATTCCCGAGCGCGGCAGCTGGATCGAGATCAACATCACGCGGAAGGACGTTCTCGCCGTCCGCATCGATCAATCCAGCAAGATTCCCGCGACGACGTTTCTTCGATCGATGGATCCGAGCTTCGGCACGGACGAAGCGATCATTCGCACGTTTTACGACACCAACTGGATCAAGGCATCGGCGTTGACGCCGGACATGTATCTCGTATCCAGTTTCTGGGACGAAGAGGAAGAGGACGCCGAGAAGAGCGCCGAGCCGCTGGTTCGGGCCGGTTGCCAGGTCGGTGACGCCCTGGGCCGGATCCAGGGATCGAGCGTCAAGCAAGTCGAAATCATCGTCAACATGGTCGACCCGCTCGTGTTGAACACGCTGGCGGAAGACGCAAGTCACACCCACGAAGAAGCGTTGATGCGCATCTACAAGAGTCTGCGCCCCGGCAACCCGGCGCAGCTCGACAAGGCCGTCAAGCTTTTCCACGAGAAATTCTACGACGAGAATCGATATCGTCTCGGCAAAGTCGGTCGCTTCCGTATCAATCGGAAGTTCGGACTTTCCGTGCCGACGGCGCTGAACAGTCTGACTGTGGCGGACGTCGTCGCGTGTCTGCGTTATCTGCTGGATTTGCGAAGCCAGGAGCGCGTCGGCTTCTCTGTGCCGCAGCGAATGCCGTTCGAGATTTCCGTCAGCCGATGGATCAACGAACTGGCGGAGCAGCTGTCGTCCTATCGGATCGAAAAGGAACCCGTCAAGGATCCGAAGAAGGGCGTTCTGCTCGGATCGCTGGATGACATCAAGGAGGGGCGTAAGAAGATCGCCCCGATCGACGCCGTCAAGGAGTTCCAGCGTCAGCTTCAATCGCTGTGCGATGTTCCGACGGAGTGGGTCGTGACAAACACGATCAACACGGAACTCGTCAAGAAAATGCTCGGGCGAGTCCGGGTCGAGCGTGAAAGCGAACTCACGAAGATGGGTCGCGATTTCGTCGTGTCAACGATTCGGACCCGCGGAGCCCGCATTCTGGAAGGCATCAACGCCTACCTGGCGGCGATCGAGAACGGTGACGAGCAGATGGTTCAGCTCGACTTCCTGAACTATTACCCGCGGCCGAACGAAATCTACATGTTCAAGGAAAAGGACGCGACGAAGCAGGCGAACGACGACGACAAGGCGATTCACGCCGAGTGGAACGAGCTCTACGGCGCGTCGGCGAAGCATGTGGCATTCCAGGATGTTGCGGCCATCGAGACGTTGCTGAAGAAGCATGGCGAAACAGAGTCGTTCACGGGCAATGTCTATGAGTACGCGTGGCAGCAGACGCGCGTTATCGTGACGGAAGACGACATCGATCACCTCGGCAATCGACGTCTTCGCACGATCGACGAATTGGCCTGCGACGAAATTCGCAAGGGATTCCTGAAGCTCCGCCGTACTGTGCAGGAGCGCATGAGCATGAAGGATCCGGATCAGCTCGGAAAAATTGCCGAGCTGGTCAATTCGAAAGCCGTATCGGGCGCCATCGATTACTTCTTCGGCCGCGGCGAACTGTCGCAGGTCGTCGACCAGACGAACCCGCTGAGCCAATTGACGCACGAACGTCGATTGTCGGCGCTGGGCCCCGGCGGTCTGAACCGAAAGCGCGCCGGCTTCGAAGTGCGCGACGTTCACATTTCGCACTACGGTCGAATCTGTCCGATCGAAACGCCGGAAGGCACGAACATCGGTCTGATCGCCTCGTTGAGTATTTACTCGACGGTCGACGAATTCGGATTCCTGATCACGCCGTATCGAAAAGTCGATAAGGGCGGCGTGAACGGACACAATGTCTTCCTTCGGGCAGACGAGGAGATGAAGGCAATTCTGGCCCCGCCCGACGCCGTCGATCCGAAGACGAAGAAAATCACGGGCGAACACATCGTGGCACGCGTGCGCGGCGATCTGACGACCGTCGAGCCGGGGGATGTCGAATATGTCGATATCTCGCCCAAGCAGACGGTCGGTGTCTCGGCTTCGCTGATTCCGTTCCTTGAGCATGACGACGCCAACCGGGCGTTGATGGGCTCGAACATGCAGCGGCAGGCCGTGCCGCTGTTGACGACGGATCCGCCTGTTGTCGGTACCGGCATGGAGCGCGTGGTCGCGGAAAACAGCGGCATGGTCGTTCGTGCTCGCACGGAAGGTGTCGTCACGTCGGTCGATTCGAAGCGGATTGTGCTGAATGACACGGACGAGTACGAACTCCGAAAGTTCCAGGGGCTGAATGAACGAACGTGTCTGAACCAGAAGCCGCTGATTCGTCTGGGCGACAAAGTCGCGGCCAATCAGATCATTGCGGACGGACCGGCCTGTCAGGCGGGCGAGTTGGCGCTGGGCAAGAACCTGCTCGTCGGTTTCATGACGTTCGACGGCTACAACTTTGAGGACGCCATCCTCATCTCCGAGCGTCTGGTCCAGGACGACACGTTCACCAGTATTCACATCGAAGAATATGACGTTGAAATCCGCGAGACGAAGCTCGGCAAAGAGGAATTCACGCGGGACATCCCGAACGTGTCGGAGAAGGCGCTTCGGAACCTGGACGAGCACGGCATCGTGCAAGTCGGCACGGAAGTGAAGTCTGGCGATATTCTCGTGGGTAAGGTTTCGCCGAAGAGCAAGAGCGAACTCAGCCCCGAGGAAAAACTGCTGCATGCGATCTTCGGCCGGGCCGGCGAAGACGTGAAGAATGACTCACTGGAAATGCCGAGCGGGGCGTCGGGCATCGTGATTGACACGAAGCGATTCAGCCGACGCACGGGCATGTCGGATGAGCAGAAGCAGCGACTTCAGTTCCGGATCAAGCAGTACGAATCGTCCGTGAATTCGAAAGTCATCGGCCTGTTCCGCAAGATGATCCAGGACATGGAAGGCGTTCTCGGCCAGGAAATCGTCGACCCGAATACGAAGCAGGTCGTCGGTCGATCGGACATCGAAGACGTCGTCATGGAGCAGATCGGCGAGCCGAGCAACTGGTCTTTCGATCTGAAGTGGGTTCGTCCGGCCGCGGCGCGGAAGGAATGCGAGCCGATCTTCGATCGTTACTGGCCGAAGCTTGCCGGCATGATCGAGGAGCGCGATCGAAAGGTCGCGCAGCTCAAGCGCGGCGACGAACTGCCGTCGGGCGTGCTCGAAATGGTCAAGGTCTACGTGGCGACGAAGCGACAGCTTTCCGTCGGCGACAAGATGGCCGGACGTCACGGTAACAAGGGCGTTATTGCGAAGATTCTGCCCGTCGAAGACATGCCGTATCTCGAGGACGGCACGCCGCTGGATATTCTGTTGAATCCACTGGGCGTTCCTTCACGTATGAACGTCGGTCAGATTCTGGAGACGCATCTGGGCTGGGCCGCGAAGATTCTCGGCTTCCAGGCGCTGACGCCGGTGTTCGACGGATGTACGGAGGCGGAACTGCACAAGGCCGTCCAGGAGGCGAACGACTTCGTTGCGAAGCAGTCGCTGGACATGGAAGCCGTGCAGAACGCGGCCAAGAATCGCACGATTCTGACGCAGATGCCCTATGGCGGAAAGATCCGCGTGACGGACGGTCGCACGGGCGACTTGTTCCATCAGCCGATTACCGTCGGTTACATCTACATGCTGAAGCTGCATCACCTCGTGGATGACAAGATTCACGCGCGGGCGACGGGTCCTTACTCGTTGATCACGCAACAGCCGTTGGGCGGCAAGGCTCGAACCGGCGGCCAGCGATTCGGCGAGATGGAAGTCTGGGGCCTGGAGGCATACGGCAGTGCGTTCATCCTTCAGGAGCTTCTGACCGTGAAGTCCGACGACGTGGAAGGCCGCACGAAGATCTACGAGTCGATGGTCAAGGGCGAGAACACGCTCGAGGCGGGAACGCCCGTGTCGTTCGACGTGTTGTGCAACGAAATCCGCGGGCTGGGTATGAACATCCAGCTCGAGAAGGGCAAGCTGATTTAGCGACGCCCTGCGGCGCGTGCCGCAGTCTGACGGAACGGGGCAGCACGGGAGTTGAACGATGTCCGACGAATTCACGTACGACGTGGTGAAAAAGATCGACCTGGACGAACTGAAGGCCTTCTATCAGAAGCAGGGCTCAGTGATTCCGCAGTCGGTCGACAAGCTGTCGCGCATCGTCGACAACTCCGTTTGTTTCGTGACGGCGCGCGAGTCGGACGGCCGATTGATCGGCATCGCTCGCGGGATTGCGGACGGGCTTCGAGGTTATCTAACGGAATGCAAGCTGGACCCATCGCGGCAGGGACCAGCGGCGGTAACGCAGGTGGACGGCCGCATCGAGCATGATCAGTACGGTATTGCGCGAGAAATAGCGACGCGCGTGATCGGGGCGCTGGCGGACATGGGCTGCGAGCGAATCGATGCGTCTGCATACGGAACGGAAGTGGATTTCTGCGAGGAGCTCGGATTCGAGCGGGCGCGGGGAATCGTTCCAATGACGCTGCGTGTGTCGTCCGGCAATGCCTGAGCGATAGCGTGAAATTCGCCTTCTGCGAAAGGAAGGGCTTTGATGATTGAGAATGTATACGATCGTATTAATGACTACGGCTCAGTGAAGATCTCGCTGGCCTCGCCCAACGACATTCGTTCGTGGTCGTACGGCGAAGTGCGAAAGCCGGAAACGATCAACTATCGCACCTATCGCGCGGAAAAGGATGGTCTTTTCTGCGAGCGAATATTCGGTCCCGAGCGGGACTGGGAGTGTTTCTGCGGCAAGTACAAAGGCACGAAACACAAGGGCATGATCTGCGATCGATGCGGCGTGAAAGTGACGCACAGCCGCGTTCGGCGCAAGCGCATGGGCCATATCAACCTGGCCGCACCGATCGTTCATATCTGGTTCTTCAAGGCGATGCCCTCCCGACTGGGCGCCCTGCTGGACATGAAGACGAGCGATCTTGAGAAGGTGGTCTATTTCCAGGACTACGTCATCATCGAACCCGGGGATACACCGCTCAAGGAGCGACAGATCCTCTCGGAAGACGAGTATCGTCAGTCGCTCGAAAAATACGGCAACGCGTTTGAAGCCCAGATCGGCGCCGAGGCCGTCAAGAAGCTGCTTCTGAAGCTGAATCTTGACACGCTGAGCGTTGAACTGCGCGAAGCCATCGGCAATACGAACAGCAAGCAGAAAATCAAGGATCTTTCGAAGCGATTGAAGATCGTCGAGAGCCTGCGGCACAGCAGCAATGAGCCGACGTGGATGGTCATGGACGTCATCCCCGTCATTCCGCCGGACCTGCGGCCGCTCGTCCTGCTTGAGAGCGGCAACTTCGCGACGAGCGACTTGAACGACCTGTATCGTCGAATCATCAATCGAAACAACCGCCTCAAGAAGCTGATCGATCTGAACGCCCCGGAAGTCATCATTCGCAATGAGAAGCGAATGCTTCAGCAGGCGGTCGACGCCCTGTTCGACAACGGTCGCTGCCGTCGCCCCGTCCTCGGATCCAGCAATCGTCCGCTCAAGTCGATGACGGACATGATCAAGGGCAAGCAGGGTCGCTTCCGCGAAAACCTGCTCGGCAAGCGCGTCGACTACTCCGCGCGCAGCGTCATCGTCATTGGTCCGGACCTGGGTTTGCACCAGTGCGGTCTGCCCAAGCGCATCGCTCTGGAGCTCTATCAGCCGTTCATCATTCGCAAGCTCAAGGAGCGCG
>JAJDEC010000573.1 GCA_029259995.1 Phycisphaerae bacterium | reverse complement strand
TTTCCTAAACCGTAGGTCGCAGGTTCGAATCCTGCCGGGCGCGTTCTGTCAGGCGATCCATTGAGTGTCGGTTGGCATTATCGCAGTGATTCGACGAAATCCCCTTCTCGCGACGAATGCGTAACGTGCTGGCATCAAGATGCTTGGGAGTCGTCTCGCCTCGACGGGCCGGTTCCTCGCGATGCGTTGGGGCCCATCCGGGCCGCAGAATTCACGGCAGCCGTTCGCTATCCTCTCTGATATCCACAAGAGAATGCGTTCCCGCGATGATGATGACGATACGCGAGGACTTCACAGGAATACCAACTTCGTACCCTTGAATGGCCAACTTGAGCGGCCTTGAGAATGACTCATATGTCGATCGAACCCAATCGCAATGACACGAACCCGATGCCGCCGACTTCCGAAAGCGAGGGGACTGCGCCGGAATCGCCGTCCCGCGAGACAACCCAGCGCCCGCCATTGAAACGCAAGCCCCGCTGGGGCCGGCGCATCGCCGTTCTCATGCTCCTGTTCATTGTGCTGATCGGTGGGCTTGTCGCGCTTGCGCCGTGGGCGCTGTCGCGGCCGGAAGCGCGAGCCTCGATTCTCAGCATCGTCAACGACGCGATCTCGGGCGAGGTCGAGGTGGAACGCCTCTCCCTGTCGTGGTTCGACACACTGGAAGTCGACGGTCTCAAGATCGTCGACTTGAACAACGAGGAAGTGATTTCCGTGAAGCGCGTGTTTCTCGGCTCGGGGCTTGTCAGCGTCGCGCGCGATCCGACGCGGTTCGCGGAGCTGCGCATCGACGAACCCGACATCCATCTGCGAATGGACGAACACAACAGGCCGACGCTCGTTGCCGCGCTGTCGGGCAAGCCGGCCATCAGTGTGCCGAGTACAAATGCGCCGGATGCGCACGACAGCGTCACGTCGCTGCCGGAGATCGTTGGAAAACTCATCATCAAGAACGGCCGCGTCCGCGTGACGCCGCAGACGGGGCCGGAGCAATCCTATTCCGACATTCAGGCCGACGTCGATCTGCAATCGCTCGACGCGATTCGAGGGACGTTGAGTTTCGCGACGGCCGGCGGCTCACTCACGGCCGATGCCAACGTCGACAACCTGACGGAGAATGGTCAATTCAACGTCTGCAAGGCGAGCGGCAAACTCAAAGTCTCGACCCAGGGCGAGTGCGAGCTCGGTCCATTGTTCGCGATGTTGATGCCGGAGCAGGCAATCACCGGCCGCGGCACGCTCGCCATCGACGCCGACTTCAAGCCCGAAGCGTCAACAGCGACGATCGACGCCCGCGTGTGGAATTTGAACATTGCAGACGCCGCGAACGGCAACGCCGAGCCCTTGGAAATGACGTGCAACGGCAACCTGACGCTCACGGGCACGAATCTCGACGGCAACGTCAAACTCAGCGGCACAGCCGGTGACGCAAACCTCCGACTCGTCGCCGATACGGATCAGGAGATGCCCGCCGTGTCCGCGGATGACATCATGGCGGCATTGTTCGGCGGCCAGTCGATCGCCTTGCCGGCCTTCACGTTGGAGGCGGACTCGCGAATCGATCTGGCGAAGGTCGAGTCCGCGCTGCCAGGTGTCCTCGAATTCCAGAAAGGGCAGTCGATTCGAACCGGCGTGATCAGCGTGGAGCGCCTCGCCATTCACGGCGGAGCATCGCCCGCCGTCGAAGCCGTCGCACAACTGACGGATGCGAACGTCACGCGAGATGGCGTCAACAGCCGAATCGCACCGATGCACATCGATTTCCATGCGAAGATCGACGAGAAAGCGGGGCTCAACGTCGAGAAGCTCGGCGTCGATGCCGGCTTCGGGTCGATCAACGCCTCAGGCACAGCACGATCGCTTCAGTGCACGTTCGCAGGGGATCTCGCTGCGGCGAAGCGAGACCTGGGGCCGTTCGTCGATCTCGGAGACGTCGACATGGCCGGCAGCGTCAACGGCACGCTCGCCGTCGCACGCATCGACGACCAGAACGCGGCCATCGACTCGACGATCAGCGCCAGCCAGATGCAGTTCCGCGTCGGCGGGAAGTCGTTCGACCTGGCGCAATCGAAGTTCTCGCAGAAGGGGCAGCTGGTTCTCGCGAACAATGCCCCCGTGCGATATCGCGCCGACAGTCTGCAGATCGATCTGGATCAGCAGGTCGTCGTCTCGGGCAGCGGTTCGTATGACGTCGCGTCACAGGCCTTCGATGCAGACGTGACGATCGATCGCGGCGATCTGGACTTCCTCGCCCAACGGGCCGACATGCTCGGCGCGCCGGATCTGAAGCGATTCCGCGGGCAACTGGCCGGCGCCATCAAGATCCGCGGCGACAGCAAACAGAATATCGAAACGACCGGCCGCCTTGCGGCGTCGCAACTGACGTCGGATGGCCAGCCCGTGCTTCGCGACAAGCTCGACGTGACATGGAAAGACGTGACGTATCGGGATGGCGGCAAGAAGCTGCAGATCGCGCTCGCCTCGCTCGCCAGCCAGGAAGCCACGATCGACATCTCCAACGCGAATGTGGACCTCGAATCGGGGGAGTCCGCCAGCGGAACGATCAAGGCGAATGCGGACCTGCAGGGCGTCTTCGCCGCCATCGGTCGCCTCGGCAACATGGAAAAACCGCCCGCATTGAAAGGGCAGCTGAAACTTGATGGCGACATCTCGCAGTCGAAGGGCGGCATTCAATTCGCCGCCGCCGGGGGCATCACGCAATTGGAGATCGGCGAAGGCGCCGGCGCTGTCCGAGAGGAACGCGTGGACGTGACGCTCGACGCCGCCATCGACACGAATCAGAAGCGCATCCGTCTCGGAAAGAATCAACTCTCGTCGGGGCTGCTCAACCTGGAACTCGCCGGCGAGATCGATCAATACGACACGGACACGATCGCCAGGCTTGACGGCGAATACAGCACGCAGTGGAAGGCGATCACGCAGCTGATCGAGGAGCTCAGCCCGGGCACGGGGAAGCTTGTCAGCATCCAGGGCACGAGCCGCAGCCGATTCAGCCTGAACGGCCCGCTTAACAAGTCGTCCGACACACCGCCGTATCGCCAGGCGAATGCCGCCGCCGCCATCGCTTGGGATTCGGCCAACATCGTCGGTGT
>JAJDEC010000572.1 GCA_029259995.1 Phycisphaerae bacterium | reverse complement strand
GAGTACGACCTGGGCCACCCCGCCTGAGGGGCGTGATCAGGAGCCGCTCTCAACGGTGGTATCAATCTTCGATGTCAGTCCTGCACGGGTTTGTGTCTGTGTCCGTGACGGGTTCACTTTGTGCGTGTGAAATCGGATTCCCGCATTCGGGGCAGATACCGCTGGCGTTGCCCATCGTGTCGTATCTGCAGGATCGACATTTCTTATTCCGGTCAGCGAATCGGCGCCACACATGGTCCAGCCAGAATGCCAGTCCTGTCAGAATGCTGATGAGCAATAGTGGATAAAGGAGCGATTCCTCGTACGGTACCGATGCGTTGACATAGAAAACCCCCAGTGTATTGGAGGTAAGAAGGAACGAGTGAATTCGTTCTCTTGTTGTGCTCGTTGAGTAATTAAGAACGTGAAATCCGTGGGGAAGTCCTTTCAACATCAAGGGCGGCCCTGCGCTGATAATCCCGTCAACCAGGATGACCTCGCCGGATGGTCCTACATAAACGATGGCCTGACCCTTGAAGGAACAGCTCAGCGCAATGGTTGCTAACAGCAGGCATACCAGGGTGAGGCCCACCCACTTTGTAGTTCTTAGAAAGGCCGTGACAATGCTCCCTTTTTCTCACCTGCTATTGTAGGAGTCTTGCGTTTTCGATGGTTTAGGACAATTGCAAGTCGCCGTAGGGTCCGCTGTGCGGACCATCTGCCGAATTCGAAAAAGACGTTCGTCTGAAAGCACGCGAATGCCGCGAATGAATGGGCATTTTCGCACGCTTCAGCGAATGGTCCGCACAGCGGACCCTACTCGGCTAAGAAACGACCGGCGAGTGGCCCATGTCCGCAGGACGCGGCGGCTCATGGATCATTGCATTCCTTTCAAGCGCCAATGATATCGCAAGTTGGCGACAGCCTCGATCTTTGAATCGCAACGTTCTTCAATGACATGGCGGTGACTCGGGCGCTGAAATCGGGACCCCAGGTCGAGTACGAACTGGGCCACCCGGCCTGGGGCACGCGGCATCAGCGGCTATCCCGCATGCCGACCTTAAGGGTCGGCATGGCACCCGGCTCTGATTGGGCGCTCACTCAACGCCTGCACTGCTTGAGAGCAGTGGCACCCGGCTAGAGAGCAGCGGCACCCGGGCGAAAGTCGGGTCGATGACCCGACCTACATTTATCTTGGCGTACGATTCGAATGGTGGGCACGGCCCACCCTACTTCGGGATGTTGACGTTGCGCTCTTCCGCGATCTGCTCCGCCTTCTCATATCCCGCATCCACATGTCGAAACACGCCCATTGCCGGGTCGGCCGTGAGGACGCGTTGCAGGCGTTGCTTTGCTGCGTCTGTTCCATCCGCGACGACGACCATGCCTGCGTGCAGGCTCATGCCGATGCCGACGCCGCCGCCGTGGTGGATGCTGACCCAGCTGGCGCCGCAGGCGACGTTGGCCATGGCGTTGAGCATCGGCCAGTCGGCGATGGCATCGCTGCCGTCTTTCATGCCTTCCGTCTCGCGGTTCGGGCTGGCGACACTGCCGCAGTCGAGATGGTCGCGACCGATGACGATGGGGGCTTTCACTTTGCCCGTTCGGACGAGTTCGTTGAAGGCGAGCCCCGCCTTGGCGCGCTCGCCGTAGCTCAGCCAGCAGATGCGGCAGGGCAGCCCCTGGAAGGCGACGCGCTCGCCGGCGAGCTTGATCCAGCGGGCGAGGTGCTGGTTGTTGGGGAAGAGTTCGAGGATCGTTTTGTCTGTCACGGCGATGTCAGCGGGATCGCCGCTGAGGGCGCACCAGCGGAAGGGGCCCGAGCCTTCGCAGAAAAGGGGGCGGATGTATTCGGGGACGAAGCCCTTGATGTCGAACGCATTCTTGACGCCGGCCTTGACGGCCTCGGCGCGGATGTTGTTGCCGTAGTCGAATGTGATCGCGCCGGCCTTCTGCATGTCGAGCATCGCCTGGACGTGTGCGCCCATCGACTGCACGCTGAGCTTGACGTACTTGTCGGGATCGGACTCGCGCATTCGCAACGCTTCGTCATAACTCACTTGATGCGGTACGTATCCTTCGAGCGGATCGTGGGCGCTCGTCTGGTCCGTCAGAATGTCGGGCGTGAAGCCGCGCTTGTGGAGTTCGGGCAGCACGCTGGCGGCGTTGCCGAGCAGGGCGACGCTGAGATCGCGGCCTTCGCGGGCGGCGGTCTGCACCCGCTTGAGCGCATCATCGAGATTGTCCGTCGCCTCATCAACGTACTTTGTCTGCAAACGTCGATCGATGCGATGCTGATCGACTTCGACGCAGAGGCAGGCGGCGCCGTTCATCGTCGCGGCGAGCGGCTGTGCCCCGCCCATGCCGCCGAGACCGGCCGTGAGGACGATGCGTCCCTTGAGATCGCCGCCGAAGTGCTGACGGGCCGCCGCGCCGAAGGTTTCGTAGGTGCCCTGGAGGATGCCCTGCGTACCGATGTAGATCCACGAGCCCGCCGTCATCTGGCCGTACATCGTCAGGCCCATGGCTTCGAGGCGGCGGAATTCGTCCCAGTTGGCCCAGTTGGGGACGAGCATGCTGTTGGAGATCAGGACGCGCGGGGCCATCTCGTGCGTGCGGACAATGCCGACGGCGCGGCCCGATTGGACGAGAAGCGTCTCGTCGTTTTCGAGGTTTCGCAGGGCGCGGACGATCTTGTCGAAGTCGGGCCAGGAGCGCGCGGCCTTGCCGGTTCCGCCGTAGACGATGAGTTCGGCGGGTTTTTCGGCGACGTCGGGATCGAGGTTGTTGTGGAGCATTCGCAGGGCGGCCTCCTGGTGCCAGCCCTTGCAGGTCAACTCGGTGCCTCGCGGCGCGTGAATCGTTCGCGGTCCGGCGTCGGTAGCAGTCGTCATCTCGCAGTTCTCCTTGGTCAAAGATCCGTCGGAATATCGTAACGCGCGGCGGCTTGCGCGTCCCGTAATCGGGCAACGCAGGTGTTCTCGTGGCGAGAATCCGGGCGATTCGACGGTTGGTTTCGATGCTGGGGCCGGATTGCGGGACTTGGAGTGCCCGGCTTCGTTGAATCGCGCTCAGGGTCCAGATAAGATTGATGTATCGATCCGATTTTTCGGCGAAGTCAGGATTTCGCGAGTACAGAGGGAAGGTATCTCGTGCCGAGAATCATGCCGCCATTGGGGAAAGTCCGCGGATCTCAACCTTTGACATGTCGTTTATGAGCCTCGTGCGCCGAAAGGTGCGCATGGCCATTGCGGCACAACGTCGCGCGACCGCGAATGTGCGGGCGCGAGTGAGTAATCTCATGCGTAATCTCGTTTTCTGTCTGACCCTGTTGGTGTCTCTCGCCGGGGCTCGGCTTGCGATGGCTGTCGACCCATTGCCGACGACGATCGACAACTTCTTCCTGCATGGAACGCAGCCCAACATGCTGGCGCCGGGCAACGGGATTATTCCCGCCGGCGACGAGTGCATTTTCTGCCATGCCAACGTCTCCAACGTGCCGCCGCCGAACGTTCGAATCGGCGACGAATGGCGCGGGACGATGATGGCGCAGGCAGCGCGCGATCCGATGTTCTATGCGTGCATGGAGATTGCGGAGGCCGATGCGCCGGGCATCGGGGATACGTGTATTCGTTGTCACGCGCCGAAGGCATGGCTGGAGGGGCGATCGACACCGACGAACGGTTCGGCCATCACGCGCGAGGATCGCGACGGGATTACGTGCCATTTCTGCCATCGGATGGTGGATCCGTTTGATCTCCAGGATGAGTCGCCAAGCGTGGACTTCTTCGTATTGGACGAGTTGAGTTCGTTTGCGCCCGCGATGTCGATCGATCGCGGCGATCCGCCGCAGATTGGTTTTGGCGGCAACGGGAGCTATGTCGTTGACCCCTACGATCGCCGGCGCGGTCCTTTCCCCGTCGTTCGGGAAGGGGAGACACCGCCGCCGACGGCCGTCGATTGCGATGCGTTTCACTTCGGATTGACGCTGGGCAAATGCGAGGACGATTTTGGGCTCCCGGGCGCCTGTCCGACGCAGGAGTCGCCGTTCCATCGCCGGGCGGACATGTGTGGCACGTGTCACGACGTGAGTTTTCCGCATATCAACTACGACGCGGCGGGCAATCCGTCATTCACTGGAACTGGAAACGCGCATCCGACGGGTAACAAGTACGACATGGCGGCCGAACAGCGAACGTTCAGTGAATGGTTGCGAAGTGATTTCGCGCAGGGGCAGGGCGTCGACATGGGCGGTCGATTCGGCTCGCCGGGGCAGACTTTCGTGTCGGATTGTCAGGATTGCCACATGCCCAGGCACGAGCTGGCGCTGGGCTGCGAGTTTGTTGCCGAACCGCGCAACGACATTCCGATGCACACGTTCCGCGGTTCCAATTCATGGGTGCTCGACGCGATCGCCATGCACTATGGTCCCGATGGACCCTTGCCGGGGTTCACGGTTGAGCCCGGACCGCCGGAACTGGACGCTCTCGACGTGATGCATCTGCAAATGGGAACGCTAGGCAATATTGATTTTCTGAAGAAGGCGGCCGATCTGGATGCGGAGCTGGACGACTCGGCCACGCCGGGAGTCTTCGAACTGAAGGTTCGCGTGACGAATCAGTCGGGGCACAAGTTGCCGACGGGATACATCGACGGTCGGCGCATGTGGTTGACGATCGAGTATTTCGATTGCGACAGTCTGCCGGTCGACGTGCTGGGCGGCTACGACTACGCGACGGCCACGCTGGATGCGGCTTCGACGAAGATCTATCGGGCGGAAGTCGGGCCGGATGCGGCGCTGGCGCCTGTTGTCGATCTGCCGGCGGCACCGTCGTTTCACGCGGCGTTCGCGTCGGCCAAGTATTTCGACAATCGCATACCGCCACGCGGATTCACGAATGCGGCGTTCGAAGCGATTCAGTCGCCGATCGTTGGGTATTCGTATGCCGACGGGCAGTATTGGGACGACACGTACTTTGAGATTCCCGCGGGGGCGGCCACGGCGCGCATCACGCTGTTCCATCAGACAACGTCGCGAGAATACGTCGAGTTTTTGCGCGACAACAATCCGAACAACGAGACGGATCCGCGAAACAAAGGTGTATTCGCCTATGCCATGTGGGAGGCGGCCGGCAAGAGCGCGCCCGTCGAGATGGCGGTCATCGGCGCCGACATGCCGTTTCTGGTCGTCCCGAAGGGAGATCCGAATTGTGACGGCCGAAGTTCCTCGGACGACATTGAGGCCTTCGTCAACGTTCTGCTCGGATTCACGCAGGATCCGTTCATTATCAACACGGTCGATTTCGACGAAACGGGCGGCGTGGACGGCAGGGACATCCAGTTGTTTGTCGAAGCGCTGCTGCTGCAATAGACGACGGGCGAAGCGATTCGATCCGCGATTCGATTGCGTCGGCGAGGGTAATTCGCGGATTTCCGCAATGATTGCGACGAGATCGGGCTGGTCGTAACATGTCACGAAATCGAGCCCGAAACAAGAGAACCCACGTGCCATGATACTCGCCGACATATTGCCCAAAGATCTCGTCTGTATGCCCCTGACCGCGACAGACAAGTATTCCGCGATTACTGAACTGGTCGATCTGATGGCGTCAAAAGGCCGGGCGGAGCGTCGGGATGAATTGCTCGGGGCCGTCATGGAACGCGAAGCGCAGCGAACGACGGGCATCGGACGCGGATTTGCCGTGCCCCATGCCAAGACGGACGCCGTACGCAAGATGGTCATCGCCCTCGGCAAGACGAGCGAGCCGATCGATTTCGAGTCCATTGACGGCAAGCCCGTCTCATTGATCGCACTCCTGGCCAGCCCGGCCAATTCCACGCAGGAACATATGCAGGCGCTGACGACGCTGAGTCGTCTGATCATGAACGAGCAGGCCTACCAGGGGCTTGTCGATGCGCCGGACGCCGAATCGCTCTATCACATCGCCGTCGAATCCGCGAATGGCAAGTAGCCGCCTCCTGTTTCCATATTAAGGTGCGTCGCTTTGCGCCATTTTTCTCTCCAGGTCCTGCGCTCCTCCAGTCTATAATTGCGCCGCCGGCAAGTATCAGTCAATACCAACTCGCTCGCCAACGAGGGACACGTCATGTCATTCGATCGCCCCGGACGCCTGTTTGTATTCTGCTTCTGCGGACTGTTATTGCTTGCGACGACGGGATGCGACGCGATCTGCGCACTGCTCAATTTCCCGACGGATGTCTGCGCCAGTATTCGCAAGCAGCAGACACCGCTTCAGGACCTGCAAGTGACCGTCGAAGTGCGATTCATCGGCGTCTCCGACAACTTCTTTGAACGCATCGGCGTTGACTTTGATTTTGAGATCGATCAGGAAGCGATCGTTGAAACGGCAACCGATCCTTCCACGGCATCGAATGATGACGCGACCAGCGCGTTTCTCGCCGCCTCGTCGCTCGTCGGCGGGCCCATCAACACGACGATGTTTTCTCCGCGACTCCCCAGTGAATTTTCGCTGCTGTTACCGACGGTCCCGAACGATCAAACGGGAACTGACGTGAACGCCTTTCCGTTCCTGCTCCGGCCCGACTACAACATTGCGCAGACTCGGACCGACTTGCCCGGCTCGTTTGACGACGTCGATGGCGGCGCGTTCCTCTCTGAGAAATGGGACGACGCGGATGTTGCGTCCATCGGATTCGCCATCCTGTCCGACATCGAAGCGTCATTCTTCCTGCAGGCGGCGAGGGACGACAGCGACAACGGCGTGCTGGAAGCGCCGAAAGTGACACTTTTCAACGGGCAGTCCGCCGTCGTGATTTCCAAGAACGAAATGGCGCCCGTCGCGGACCTGGAGCCGGCGTTTGGAACGATCGTCAACGATATTGATTTGTCGGCGCTGACCGTGCTGTCGGGGCCTAAATTCAAGATCGAACCCGTGATCTCGCCGGATCGTTCGACGATTCAGTTGACGATCCAGCCGATTCGCGCCGTGCAGCTTCCATTTCCGGATCGCGTGACATCGGATGGTAAGGAGAACGTCATCGAGTTTCCTGTCATTCAAACAAGTTCCGTGCAGACGATGGTCAGTGTTCCCGACGGGGGTACGATCCTGCTGGGCGGATTGAAACGGATGTCCGACGGCGTCGAGGAGCGCGGCGTACCGATCCTCAACAAAGTGCCTTACATCAATCGCCTGTTCCGCAACACGGGAACGATCAAGGATTCGCAGTCATTGCTGATCATGGTCACGCCTCGGATCATCATTCAGGATGAAGAAGAGGAGTGATCGCCGACCTCCCGACGAGCGCCGTCAGGCGCACCGCATTCGTCACGATTTCTGCAAACCTAACATGCGCTCGGTGAGCGATCGTCGAACCTTCATGGGGAATTGTGCCCATCGATCCCACGGATATGAGAATCTGTGGGAATTCGCTGGAGGTTCATCGCGAATTGATGCCTGCAATAGGTTGAGCCACGTGTGGAATACGACTAACGTTCGCGGCTGACGGGTGAGGGATCGCCCACTGTTAACAGACTGACGTCGCAGGACTCTGGATCATTGTGATCGTTATGCAGGAGTTTCGACCCGCGGCTGTCGATGCGTGTGCCATCGGCGGATGCGTCGAGCGACAATTGATGAAAGGATCGCATTCAGTGAATATCAAGAAGCTTGCCTTCGGTGGTTTGAAAGCCGTTGCAGTCGGTGCCCTCGTGTCGGGCGCGACATTGACAATGGGCAGTGTTGTGGGTTGCTCGGACAACGGCGGCGGCATGAAGCAAAGTGGCAAGAGCTGCGGCGGTGACAAGAAGTGCAGCGGCGACGCCACGTGCCCGATGGGGCAGAAATGCTCCGGCGACAAGAAATGCTCCGGCGACAAGAAATGTTCGGGTGATAAAAAGTGCTCCGGCGACAAGAAGTGCAGCGGCGCGCAGAAGTAATTCGCGTTCGCTGATACTTTCTGATGCATGCGGATTTCCAGGGGCCATCGTTCGAGCTTGAGCGATGGCCTCTTTACTTAGGTCGCGAAGGGATGGACCATCGTGCAAAATTTCGGATTGCCGGCGCTCGGCGCCGGCAACGGTCTCCGGGGCGAGCATTACGACGAGATTCGCGCGCAGCGGCCCGACGTCGGTTGGTTCGAAGTGATCCCCGAGAACTTCATCAATCGCGGCGGATACGTGTCGAAGGCGCTGCGGGACATCTCTGCCGAGTACAAGTGCGTCGCTCACGGCGTCGGTCTATCCATCGGCAGCACGGATCCGCTCAATCGAGACTACCTGTCCAGGATCCGCGAATTGATCGATCTGATCGACAGCCCGTGGTACAGCGATCATCTTTGTTTCACGATGGTCGACCATGTCAATCTGAACGATTTGATTCCGTTACCATTCACTGAAGAAGCCATTCAGCACGTCGCCGAGCGGGCGCGCGTGGTCCAGGACATCCTGGAGCGGCCGTTGCTCCTGGAGAATGTGACGTACTACGCGGCGCCGTCGCGAAGCCAGATGAGCGAAGCCGAGTTCATCACGCGACTGCTTGAGGCGGGAAACTGTGGACTGCTGCTCGACGTGACGAACGTCTGCCTGAACGCGCAGAACCAGGACTACGATCCGATCGAGTTTCTGGATTCGATTCCGCTCGAGCGCGTGGGCCAGCTGCATCTTGCCGGATATGAAGCACACGCTCACGTCAAGCTGGACACGCATTCGCAACCGGTTTCCGACGACACGTGGGCGCTGTATCGAACCGTGCTGGAGCGCATCGGCGAAACATCCGCACTTGTCGAATGGGATGTCGAGTTACCGTCGCTGGAACGGCTTCTGGATGAACAGCGGGCGGCGCAGCGAATGATGGACGACGTCTGCTCGGACGCAAAGACAGGCTGACACGCAATGCCGCTGAACGACATCCTGTCCGCGATGCGCGAGTTGATCCTCGATGCCGATGATGGTCCGACGGCCCCGCCGGCACGGCGTGCCTGGATCGGCGAACGATTTCCAACACTGACGCCGACGGAAGCCGATGATCTGGCAAGCGTGCCTGCTGAACGCTTCGGCGTTTACACGGAGACAATCTTTGCCGGCGAGCGATCGATGCTTCGCTGGGCGTTTCCGATGTCGATGGCGGCGATCGGTCGTATACTTCACGAATGTGATGCGTCACAGCCAATCGGTCATCTGCAATATGACCTGGTGCGTGAGTTGCATCGATTTCGTCCATGGCAATCGCATTCGATTCGCGATCTGGCGCGTGGGTTCCGGGCGTTTGTTGAAGTGGAACGCGAGGATCTGCTGGAAACGTGGCTCGGGCTGGCGGACCTGATTGCGTTTGAACAGGCGGAGCTGGAAGTCTTCTATGCTGCCGATGAGCCGCACGTCTGCCTGCGGCCTGACGAATGGGCGGGCTTGAGCGTCGAGGCACTCCTGATGTCGGCGATCGTGATTCCAACGCATGTTCAAATAATCGAAACGCGATTTGACGCGATCGCGCTGCGGCGTACATGGCGAGCGGACGAATCGTTGCCCGACGGCTGGCCCGCGGATGAGCAATCGCATCTCGCATGCGGACGTGATCCGGACTCATTGCAATGTCGTTGGGTCAAACTGGACGCGGTGTCGCATGCAGCGCTGTTGTCGATGCCCCGCAGCGAGACGAGGACGATCAACGACCTGGCGGGGGCGTGGCTGGCGTCCCAGCCGGAGGATGCATTTGCCGACGAGGCGACGGCGTTCGCTGCGTTCTGCGGATTGCTGGCTGATTGGGCACGGGCCGGGATTGTGATGGCGCCGGATGGCGCCAGCTCCTGAATTGAGATTTGGAATCTTTCATTGAATCCGCCATGGGCATGCTGCCTGTGGCGAACCGGCTATTAGCCGATTCCACACGACTGATCGTTCCCAGTGTGCATTCAGGTTGAAGTGCGGAATGACCCATTGGCTATTTCAATGGCCTCTGGCCTCTGGCCGGAGGCGAGCCAGCGAGTCGCGGGTTCCACTGCGCCATTGGACCACATCTCGCAGGCGTGATCAGCCAATGTCCGCGAACGCCCCGATGATCCAGAAGAATGATTCGAGCAAGACCTCGAATCCAAGATCGACGAGACCGTACGCCCAATGGCTGTAGTCATTTGAATTCTGCTTCATCGGAGGCTCCTTGGGCGTTCTTCATCCGTCGATCCATTGACGCTTTCCACGCATGTATTTGTACGCGATCGGGGCAGTACGCCGATGTTACAATCCAGCCGCTTATTTCGAATCGCTGTGCCGATCGCTTCATTGATCGATCGCGCTTCGTTCAAAGCGGTGCAGACGCCCATTCGCGGCCGAATTCGATCAAGCGTGCACACGGAATGTGCGGATTCTGGTATTCTCTGGACCACGTGTCCGGGTGAGCGTTGCTGGGAACGCTTCCCGACAGTCGCGGCTCTGACACTTGTCGGTTCTGATCCGCGGCGGACTCGGACGTGGGCGACAACACACGGAGGGGTTCATGCCGAAGGACTGGCTGATTTCACCAATCTGGGAAGGTCGCGACGCATTGGCGCGATCGCTGAATATCTCGCCGGTCGTCGCGCAGGTGCTTCACAATCGGGGCGTGTCCGACGTCGAGGCGGGGCGCGTGTTCCTTGCGCCGAGAATGGTCGACATCTACGAACCCGAGGCATTGCCCGGTGTTGCCAAGGCAGCCGAGCGGATCGCCGCGGCCGTCCGCGACGGAAAGAAAATCGTCATCTACGGTGATTACGACGTCGACGGCATCACGAGCGTTTCCATTCTCTGGCATTGCCTGAAGCTCGCTGACGCGAACGTGTCCTACTACATTCCGCATCGATTGGAAGAAGGCTACGGCGTCAATATCGAAGCGATCGACACGTTGGCCGACGAGGGCGCCAACGTCGTGATCACGGTCGACTGCGGCGTGACGGCCATCGAACCGGCAAAGCGCGCCCGCGAACGCGGTATCGAGTTCATCATCACGGATCATCACAATCCGCATACGTCGACCGAGGGGGCGATTGAGTTGCCGGATGCGCTGCTCGTGCATCCGGGGATTGCCGCCATCGCCAATGGGAAGCCCTATCCGAATCCGGATCTCTCCGGCGCCGGCGTCGCTTTGAAATTGGCATGGGCCATCGCGCAGAAGCTCTCCAACTCGACCAAAGTAACGCCGGAATATCGCGAATTTCTTGTCGATGCCACGGGGCTGGCGGCGCTCGGCATCATCGCGGATGTCGTGCCATTGACGGGCGAGAATCGAATCATCGCCCACTTCGGTCTGAAGGGGCTTGCGAACAGTCGACTCCCCGGAATTCAGGCACTGATTCAGGCAGCGAATCTGACGGGAAAATCGCTGAGCGGATATGACATCGGCTTCAAGCTCGGGCCTCGCCTCAATGCGATTGGTCGTATGGGCCACGCCCGGCTGGCCGTCGACATGCTGACGCGTGCCGACGCGCGCGAAGCCGTGCAGATCGCCGCCAACCTCGAACAGCAGAATCGC
>JAJDEC010000571.1 GCA_029259995.1 Phycisphaerae bacterium | reverse complement strand
CGGAGGTGGACTCGCGCCATTGCCGCCATGGGTCCGCCGACTTGAACGCGTCGAGCGCTGGGTCATTGCAAAAGTCACCATTTATCACGCACGATTGCTCGTCAGAGAGGACGCGGCCTGATGCTTCGTGCGCATTCTTCTGAAAGGGCTGGGCTATTTTCACGTCGTCCCTGCCGGGACTTGGTGGAATGCAGCCGCCGCGTCAACAAGAGCCGTCGACGATCCTCGCAAACCCGTGAAGAGCCTTTTTGGCGCCGACCTGAGTCTTCGACGCCTCGCCACGACACGGCGTCCTGCTTCAGCCTCGCGCCGACCATCCGCAAAATCACAAAGTGGCATCGCACCGCATTTGCCGCCATCATTCCGACATGCATCGGCAGACATTCCATCTGATTTCCCGCGCCGACAAACGCATCGCCGCTACGATATTCGCACCCGTCGGCGATCAATCGGCCGAGCCATGTCCCGCCGTCATCTGCGCCCACGGACTGATCGGTTCCCGGTCCGGATCCTGCTATCGATTCGCCCGCCTCGGACGCCGGCTGTCGGAACATGGAATCGCCTGCGTCACGTTCGACTTCCGCGGATGCGGCGAAAGCGACGGCGAATTCATCGATGTCACGTGCGAGCGCCTGGAGGCGGACTTGCGAGCCGTCGTCGATTGGACGACCCGGCGCGAAGAGATCGACCCCGCGAGAATCGGGCTCTGTGGCAGTAGCTTCGGCGCATTCACGGCGGCACGCGCATCACGACACATTCCCGGCCTCAAAGCCCTCGTCTTCTGGGCCGGCGTTGCGAGCCCGAAGCGCCTGTTCGATCGAGCGATGAATGCTGATGCGTGGAAGTTGCTGGGAGAGCAAGGATGGCTCGATCATCGCGGCATGCCGCTTGGGCACAAATTCTTCAGTCTGGCGCCCGAAGATGACGACGGTCCCGAAGCCCTGGCGCAATCCGGATGCCCAACCTTGTTATTCCACGCAAGCGGCGATCAGGAAGTCCCGATGGAGCACTCGCAGGCCTACGAAGCCGCGCTGCGAAAGGCCAAGATCGAAGCGCGACTCGAAGTGCTCGATCTCCCCGACCACGGAATGCGAAACGTGGAATCCAACAGACGCATCCTGGAAGAAACGGTTCAGTGGTTTATTCAAAGGCTCTGACACGCCGGCGGCAACCGCGCTGTGGCACCGGCCAATAGCCATTGCATTTACCCGCGATCGCTCCAACCAGATTTGCCGATCACGCCGGCCCGCACTCGATCCGCAACCCGTCATACGCCAGTTCCATCCCATCCGGCAGCGAGGCATTCGTCTCCGCATGCCCCATCTCATGGGCGATATGCGTGAAAAAGGTCCGCCCGGCCCCGATCTTCGCCGCATGGTCGACGGCCTGATCCAGATTGAAATGCGTCGGATGCGGCCGAAGGCGAAGGGCGTCGAGAATCAACACGTCCAGATCTCGCAGCAACTCCCATGACGCCGCCGGAATCTCGCTCACATCCGTGCAATACGCGAATCGCCCAACGCGAAATCCGAGAACCGGCATCGACCCATGCATCAGTGGGATCGGTGTGACACGGCAATCACCGACGTCGAAGGCGCCGTCGATCGTCCGCAATGACAACCTAGGCACGGCTGACGGATGAGTCCCGACCGGATCAAACACATACGGAAACATCGCCCGAATGCGGTCCAGCGTCGCCGATTGACCGTAGCAGGGGATCGCCGCCTCCTGGATCGCACTGAATCGCCGCAAGTCATCCAGCCCCGCCACGTGATCCACGTGATAATGCGTGTACAAAACCGCATCGACCCGCCGGATATCGTGTGCAAGGCATTGAAGCCGCAATTCCGGCGTCGTATCGACGAGCAGCGACGTGCCCGCAGACTGAATCACGATACTCGGCCGCATCCGCTTATCGCGTGGCGAATCCGACATGCAGACTGCGCAATCGCAGGCGATCATCGGCACGCCGTGCGACGTACCGGATCCCAGAACGCTGATTGTCAGTCCACGATCTGCCATTCGCGGGGATTATATGCGATCGTAAGCATCGACTTTGCCCGGGTTCGACGAAAATGCACACGTCGAGCCGCAGGATTTGCCGATCTAACCAAGTGCGTGTTTCATTCATACGGGTCCCGATGGAGGCAGAACGATGCGCCAGATTCCGATGACCGTCCGCCTGATCGTTGCTGCCTGCCTCGTCACGAGCGGGGCGATTCAATCCGCGTCGGCACAGTTTGTCCGCCCGAAACCCCGGAAACCCGCTGCGCGAACGCCGAAGCCCGCGGAACGCAAGCCGCCCGCCAAAGCCAGGCAGGCGAAACGCGAGCAAACACCATCGAGCGCCCATGCCGACTCGCTTGAATCCCGCATTGCTCTCCAATTGGCGCTCGAGAAAACCGGATTTTCCCCCGGTCTCATCGACGGCCACATCGGCCCGAAAACCCACGTCGCTCTCGCAGCGTTTCAGGCCTATCACGGAATCGAACCCTCGGGCGAACTCGACGAGAAATCCCGAGAGCGCCTCAAGCTCTCGAGTGTCGATCCGATGCGCAACTACACGCTGACCGTCGCGGATGCCGCGCGCGTGGGTCCCTGTCCAACGGATTGGATCGAACGATCGCAGGCCGATCGGATGCCGTTCAAGTCTCTGCTGGAAGTCGCCGCATTTGAAGGCCATTGTTCTCATCGCCTGATCGCCGGTTTGAATCCCGGCATCGATGTCGACGCCCTGAAAGTCGGTCAGACGATTCGGATTCCCAACGTTCTCAAGTCCGATCGCCGTCCCGCCATTGCCGAACTGGAACTCGACTTTGAGAACAAGCACCTGCGGGGCCTCGACTCGGAAGGAAACGTAGTTGCATTATTCCATTGCTCGATCGCCCGCCAGCGCGACGATCGACCGCAGGGTGAGTGCCGGATCAATGCGATCGCCGTCAATCCGCAATACACGTTCCGCCCCGAAAGCTGGCCGGAAGTCAAAGGGATCGATCGCGCCCTTCAAATCCCGCCGGGGCCGCGAAACCCGGTCGGCATGTGCTGGATCGATCTCAGCATCGACGGATACGGCATCCACGGAACCCCCGAACCCGAGATGATCGGCAAGACGGGCTCCCACGGCTGCATCCGCCTGACCAACTGGGATGTGCTTCGGCTTTCCGAATGGGTCCGCCCCGGCATGAAAGTCGCCCTCATCCACGGCGAACACCAGGTCGCCGCAGCCAGTTCTAACTAACACCGATTGCAATGCTAAGTGGGTAGGGAGAATGAATCATCCTGTGGAACCGGCGACTCGCCGGTTCGCCACAGGCCGGAGGCCTGTGCCACATTCAATGAATCATTCTGCATTTCAACTTTGACCTGTACCACTGGGTGCTTGTCAGAAGCTGTCCAAGAATTCGACCACACAAGAACGTCCAGATTCGCACTGAAAGTGCGACCTACGGGAGCCCGGGACAAGCGAAGACCGCAACGCGGTCGAAGTGCAGTCCTGGGTCTGTGGTTGATACAGGTGTTTAGCCCTGAATGGGCGTTCTAATTCTCGGACAGCTTCTGCTTGTCACCCAGTGTTTCAGCGCAGCGAGGACCCCATTCAAGCCGGGCGCCATGCTCCGCCTTCAAGGGGAGCATGCAAGTGAAGCAATCCAACTTCGCACGACTCTCCGATTCATTCCCGACTCAATTCGCCGTACACGCTAGAATCCGCAACCATGGCAGAAGCGACACAATCCAGGACACATCGCGCTATATTCGACAAGACATCCATCGCGCTTGCCATTGCCGCCGCCGCCTGGTTCATCTTCGCTGCAAACCACTACACCGTCTTCGACGACGAGGGATTCAGCACTCGGCTTTACGCCATGCCGATGACCGAAATGCTCGGCGCACAATGGGACGGCGCCGATCCCGATCCGCCCATCTACTACATCTTGCAGAACCTCTCCGTCAGCGCCTTCGGCGTCAGTCCGATCGCCTTGCGCACGCTTTCAATTCTCTGCGCCGTCGCGTCGCTCTTCACGATTCGCGCCGCCGCCGCCGCATGGTTCGGATCGCGCGCCGGCTTCGCGGCCATGCTGATCGCCGCTTTCCATCCCGCCCATCTCTTTTTCGGTTTCGCCGCCCGCTGGTATGCCTTGTTCCTGTTGCTCTCGACAGCACTGCTCTGGCTCACAGGGCGTGTCTATCGACGCGGCGCGATCAATCGGCGCGACGCGCTCGCCTGGGGTGCGCTCGCTGCCGCCAGCGCACTCACCAACTACTTCGGTCTCGTCATCACCGGCCTGCTGGGCCTCGTACTCTTTGCTCGCTTAGTCCGCACCGCCTCAGCACGAACGCCGCTCGCCATCGCCGCTGCAACCTCGCTCGCGGTGTTCGCCATCTGGCTCAAGCCCTTCGTCCAACATCTGACGACATTCCGCGACAGCAGCCCCGGCGGTTCCGTCCTCGCCACGCTTGCACGCATGCTCGTCGCACTCACGACGGGAAACCTCGCATCCATCGGCGCCTACTGGGTCTGGATCCCCATGTCCCTCGCCGGATTTTTCGGAGTTGCCATTCTCATTCGATCATGGCGAACGCTTGCACCTGTCGCCGTCGTCCTGTTCGGCTGCATCCTCGTCGGTACGCTCACGCGCACGATTCTCGACAAGTACATCCTCACATTCAGCGGCATCGCCTGCGTTCTGCTCGCCGGCCTGTTCACGGATTCCAACGTCAGCGAACAACTGCCATCGAAGTCGCGCCTGCGTTTGCTGGCGCCGATATTCCTCGCGATCGCCTGGTTCGGCTGCGGCGTGAATCTCGTCACGGAACAACACTGGTCCAGCCTCCGCTGGCTCGATCCGATCGACGCCACCATCGAACACGCCGTCAAACGTGGCGCAAGCGATGACATGCTGGTCGTCACGACTCATCCATCGGCCCGCTATTACGCGGCGCTTCGCGTTGCGGACGACAAGCCTCGCCAACGCTTCGCTCGCGTCAGCGCTACGGAATGGCTGAACGCATTCCAATCGCAGGAGCAAGTCGGCGAGACAATTAGACTCGCCCAAACCCCCACGGCAATCCTCGAACGACTGCGCCGCGGCGAGTCGATTCCGACGCTGTTCACCCTCGAGACAAGCGGCTTTGAATCACTGCCCGATTGGGAATTGCTGCACGCCACGCTGCATCGCGATTACGAGAAAGTCGAGACATGGAACTTCCTCTCCGACCCCGACGCCGCCCTCAAAGACAAGCTCGACCCGACAATCCACCACGCCCCATGGCGAATCACTCTGCAAAAATGGTCAAAACCAATTCACAATTGAATGCGCCAGACATGGTGCGAAACCGGCTAATAGCCGGTTCGGTTCCATTCCCGTTCCATGTCGTGTTCAAGCGTGAATAGCGAGAACAGGCACAAACAGAGAAATCACTGCCGAGATCCTGGAGAAGCCGGGACTGCGAACGCTTCAGTGCGCGACCGTCAGGGAGTCGGTCCATGTGCGCCCGCCCCGATGCACCCCAATCGACTCGCGCGTCGCGATCATCGCGACGCCGTAATCATTCAACCGGCCGCGCAATCGGCGCAATTCCATCGACGCCCGCCAGGTCCTCATCCGGCCGCGAAAACGCCGTCCCGCATTCGGGGCAAACCCCGGTCGTATTGCCCCATAGGACGTATTCGCACTCGAGACATTTCGCCAGCCGAAGCGCCGTCTGAATCTGCTCGATGAGATCCACATTCCGTCGCTTCGACCTGAAAATCGTCGCGCCGGTTTCAGATGTGAAGTAATGCCTCTCGCCGTTCGGTCCCGTCACGACAAGCCAACTGATAAAGCCGTTGCGGAAATAGTCAGCGTTCTTCCATTCGATCGTGTGTGTTGAGGGATGAAACGACATCGAAAGCCGCTGTTTCCGATTTTCCGTCGCCAGATGCGCCTCGATCCCGCGCTCTCGAACGACAAGTATCCCGGCCATTTCCCACGGAAATATCTTGAGAAGCCGGCGAAATCGTCGTTCCGACGCGTAACGTGCGTTCAGCAGGACCGCGTCTCTTCCCGACTCAGCGTGTTCCGCACGCAGTTCCGTGAACAGTCGCTTCCGTCGTCGCGCCTTCACGACAGCAAAGACAATGATCGCGATTCCCGGCGATGCAGCGAGCAGCTGAATGACGATGATGAAAAGTAGACTCACTCACACCCCGCGCCGCTCAGCAACAGGCTGACAAACGACGCGACGTCATTCTGACTCACACCGCCGAGTCCGTCCACATCCGCACACGTACAATCCTGTCCCGTGCCGAGTACGCAACTGACAAACGACTGAATGTCCGAGCCGTCGACGTTGCCGTCTTCCGTCAGATCGCCGGCGCATGCACACGTCGGCGCCGACATGCTCGCCGCAAGAATCCCCGTCATCGCGATCGCGCCGCCGTTGAAGTTGTCGAACGTCAGCGACGTCAGGCGCCGATCGGTCACGTCGAAACTCAGGTCCGTCAGAAGCGACGCCGCTGTGATCCGCGCTTCCGTAACGCTCAACGGTCCGTCCTCGACAGGCGAATCAACATTTCCGGCAGCCAGAAAACCCGTTCCGCCTGCCAGGGGACCGGGCAGATACGCCTGGGTTGCGACGCCCGGCAGGGCCGCCGGCATCGGCGGACCGAAGCTCGCAAACCAATCCGGGGACCCCAGTGTTACTGTCACACTCGTGGCATCCTCGAAACCAAGCGTCACGTCAATCGTTCCGCCGCCGTTTGAAATCTGATAAAGAAATCCGATGTCGAACGACGCATCCAGCGGCGCGCTCGGTGCGAAAGTCGAGACGGCCGAGTCGATCTGTCCCGTTCCGCCCGACAAGTCCCACGACGGCGCAATGCCGAAGTTGTCGTCATCGTCCGCGTCGTCCCACGCCGCCCCGGCGCCGTTGGGTCGTCGTACGCCGAGTACCACTGCGTCCAACGCAGGTCCCGCCGACGCCTCAAGCCGATACGTCAAGCCCTGGCTCGTCAGCGACATCGTGCCGGTCCCGACAGAATCCACTTGTCCAAGAATCAGGCCGCGATCGGAAATCGATCGATAGCCATCCACCACATCCGCGTCGCCGCCTTCCGACGCGTGAATCATGGCATTCCAGTTATGTGTCAGCGGCAGGGCGATCGAAGCCGGATCGACGATTTCACGTTCCATGACGAAGTTGACTGTATCCGTGGCCTCATCATTTGGCAGCGGAATATGCCCCGGTGCCACGAGCCAGGCTCTCAGTGAGTAGGGGCCGATCGCCATGTTGGTAAACTCATAAGATCCCGAGAAGTCCGGCCGCATCACGATCGCTTCGTCGTCGAGTTGCAAGTGAATATGATGAACACCCGAAAGATCGCCTGACGACACCCACGTCGCCGTGAGCGATTCGCCGACAACGATCTGCCCCTCATTCGGGCTGAGGATCGTCATCGTCGGCGGCGTCAGGATCGCGCCTGCTGTCCAGACAACGGCCTGTTCGAATATCTGTCGCGCCTCGGCCGTCGATGTCAGCCATCCCGTATCTTCGAAGAACAGGAAAACGCGCTTGGCCGGCGCGATGTGACCGCCCAGCAACTC
>JAJDEC010000058.1 GCA_029259995.1 Phycisphaerae bacterium | reverse complement strand
CGCGCGATTGCCGACGAAGCCGATTTCAAGTCCGGTGCTGCGGGGCACGAAGCCGTCGATATCGCCATCATCGGCGGCGGCGTCTCCGGCATCGCCGCTGCAATCGAAGCAAAACGACTCGGCCTGAGCTTCCAGGTCTTCGAGGCCGCGGACAGCTTTGCGACGATCAAGGACTTTCCCAAGCGGAAACCCATCTACACCTATCCGACGGACATGACGCCTGCCGGCGAGATGACGCTGAGCGCCGACGTCAAGGAAGATCTCGTCGCCGAACTCGAACAACAGCGCAAGGACGCCGGCATCGAACCGATCCGGCAGCGCATCGAAGGCGTTGATCGACGCGGCGGGGCATTCTTCCTGAAACACGATGGCGGCACGCAGAAAGCCCAGCGCGTGATCGTCGCAATCGGCCGCAGCGGCAACTTTCGCAAGCTCGGAGTTACCGGCGAAGACCTCGACAAGGTTTACAAGCGATTGCACGATCCGCTCGACTTCCGCGGCAAGTGCGTTCTCGTCGTGGGCGGTGGCGATTCCGCGATGGAGGCGTCGATCGCGCTGGCCGTCGCCGGCGCCAATGTAACGCACAGCTATCGCAAGCCCGAGTTCTCGCGTCCGAAGGCGGAGAACGTCGAAAAGCTGAAGGCGCTCGTCCGCGATCCCGCAGCGGATGTCGGCGTCGACGAACCGACGTCGGAGCGCGTGACGACGTCGTTCAACTCTTCGATGTGCAGCGAAAAGGGCGCCGGAAAGATCCGACTCGCGATGGCGTCAGATGTTGCCGAGATTCGCGAGAATGAAGTCGACCTGAAACTGAAGGACGGCGGGATCGAGACGATCCCGAATGATGTCGTCTTTTCCATGATCGGTCGCGAACCGCCGTTGGCGTTTTTTCGCAAACTGGGGGTACCGATCCGCGGCGAGATGGGCCGCAAGCAGTGGATCACGCTGAGCATCTTCCTGCTGTTCTGCATCTGGATGTATCACTGGAAGAGCGACTACATCCTCGCGTATGTGGGGCTGCAGGGCCCGTTCAACAAAGTCGCAGGCCTGAATCCCGGCGGACTCTGGGACTGGCTGAAGAACGGCGGGTTGGGGGCCGGTCTCGGCACGTATCTGTCGAGCGAAGGGACGCTCGGCAACACGCTCGCGATCTCCGCGAGCGGCCGGAGCTTCTATTACACACTGGCGTACTGCCTGTGCGTCGTCATTTTCGGTATTCGCCGCATTCGCCGCCGCAAGACGCCTTACGTCAAGTTGCAGACGGCGACGCTGGCGTCGATCCAGATCCTGCCGTTGTTTCTGCTGCCCGAGATCATTCTGCCAGGGATGGGGCACAACGGCCTGTTTGACAGCGGCGTCGGCGCGTTGTTTGCGGACGCGTTTTTTCCGATCGCGAACTACGGCCACGGCCGTGAATACTGGCGTGCGATCGGATTCGTTCTCGCCTGGCCGCTGGTTGTCGGAAACTGGTTCACGGAGCAGCCACTGTGGGGCTGGCTGGCGGTCGGATCGATTCAGACATTTGTCATTATTCCGCTGCTGATTCGTCGTTGGGGAAAGGGCGCGTACTGCGGCTGGATCTGTTCCTGCGGCGCGCTGGCAGAGACGATGGGCGATGCGCATCGACACAAGATGCCGCACGGTCCCAAGTGGAATCGCCTCAACATGATCGGTCAGGCGTTCCTCGCCTTCGCCGTTGTGATCATGATATTCCGCATCTTTGGCTGGATGGGCGCGGGCTGGGCGACGAGCGCGTTTGACTGGATGAGCAAGAAGACGCCGATCGTCAGCTACACATACCTGGTTGACGTGATCTTCGCGGGGATCCTTGGCGTCGGGCTTTACTTTCATTTTTCCGGCCGCGTCTGGTGTCGATTCGCGTGTCCGCTTGCGGCGCTGATGCACATCTACGCGCGGTTTTCCAGGTTCCGAATTTTCGCGGACAAGAAGAAGTGCATTTCGTGCAACGTCTGTACGAGCGTCTGCCATCAGGGCATCGACGTCATGAATTTTGCGAACAAGGGCGCGCCGATGGAAGATCCGGAATGCGTGCGATGTTCTGCATGTGTGCAAAGCTGTCCGACGGGCGTGCTGTCCTTCGGCCGATATGATCGTGATGGAAACATCGTGCACGATCGACTGACGGCGTCATTGGTCCGGGTTGAAGAAGTCGGCCTGCCGGTGCGCCGATCCAGCTAGTCCTGTTCGACACCAATAACTGTGTCCAAGCCCAGTAATATCCGGACGAATCCGACGGATGCCGATAACGATTTGCATTTCGCGTGCCGCATATCACATTGTCTATTCAATGAGTTGGAGCTTCTTCCGATTTAGAGGGGGAGGATGAGATGAGTGCATTCGACAAACGTGCGGATTGGGCAATGCCCGGTTCGGAATGCTGGGTGGTCGAGGATTCCGGAGAATGGGTGAAGGGGCGCGTCATCAGCTTCGCTGGCCGTGGCTACCTGATCCTGGTCGAAGGAGAAAAGAGCCATACTGCGACGAAGCGCGAATGCGAGATTCGTCCGCGCGACATGTACAACTACGGCAAAGACAAGCCGGAGAAGTTGGTCGTCGCGATTCCTGAGCGTCGAAAGTAGGGGCTAGCCGACAATCTGCGAAACAAACGCGAGGCGGCATCCGAAAGGATGCCGCCTTGTCTCGTTACTTCGATTACTCATCGCTTTCAACGAATGGCCACGATCATTGCAAGCGTTGTTTACTATAGCGTCCGTCCTCCGTGGCGGACGACGCTTGGTCTTGCGATTGTCTGACGCCATCGACGCATTGGCCAATCCGTCCGTCGGCCGTCACAGAGCGAAGGGGGCGCTACGCCGAATCGTGCCAAGTTGAAATGCGGAATGGTTCTTTGAAGCTGTCCCAGCCACATTGCATGTGTGGAACCGGCTATTAGCCGGTTCCACACGATTAATCATTCCAAGCATGTACTTAGTCGCCGCTCAGGAGACCGCCCAGTCCAAACCCGCCGAGGATCGAGCCCTCGCCTTTGCCCGCAGCGGCGCTGAACGATCCTGCGATCCGCCCGGCGAGTCTCGAGAATGGAAGCGATTGCAGCCAGACGTTGCCCGGTCCCGTGATACTGGCGAGAAACAGTCCTTCGCCGCCGAAGAACATCGTCTTGATGCCGCCGGCGCGCGTGATGTCGTACTGAAC
>JAJDEC010000570.1 GCA_029259995.1 Phycisphaerae bacterium | reverse complement strand
GCACCGAGAGGCCCATCCAATTCTAAATGGGGACCCGATGAATCGCCCCACCCCAACCAAAGCGCCGATCAAGCTCAATCCAATGAATCGCAGTCATCGCGCGTCACGAATGGCGGCCGACGGACTGCGACTTGCGTCTTGCAGAATTTGCGCCGTTTTGCGCCCCCCGCAAATTTGCCGCAAACACCGCAACCGCCAGGCTCGAAAGGACTTACCCCGTGCAGTCAACAAGACGCCGACGCAGCCCCCGCCGACTTGACCCGAAACCCGCAAACCCCGTTAATCCGCAGCGAAACGAAAATTAACTTCGCGAATCATCGAACCAAGGAATGCCCGACCGATGCCACACGAATTCTGCTTCTTCATCTCCATGCCCGGCCTGCGAACCCGCGACCTCCAACACATGCCGCGACTCAGCGCCCTCGCCGACGCCGGCGCCGCCGCCGAACTCGTGCCGACGTTCCCTTGCGTCACATCCCCCGTTCAGGCATCCATGCTCACGGGAAAACCACCCGCCGAACACGGCATCATCGGCAACGGCTTCTACTATCGTGATCGCGCCGAAGTCGAACTCTGGGTCGGTCGCAACAACCTCGTGCAGGGCGATCAGCTTTGGGACGCGCTGGCAAAGCGCGGCATCTCCCAGGCCGCATGGATTCCGCAGAACATCAAGGACGCCGCAGCCGACTTCATCGTTACGCCCGAACCCAAACACCACGAAGACGGACGGACCGAACTCTGGTGCTACTCGAAGCCCGACAGCCTCTACGCCGATGTCATTAAGGACATCGACCACTTCCCGCTCATGAACTTCTGGGGCCCCATGGCCAACATCAAGTCGACCGCATGGACCATCAACGCCGCCCTCTGGCTGCTTCAGCGGGAGCGACCACGATTCAATTACATCTACGTGCCGCATCTCGACTACGAAGCCCAGAAGCACGGCCCGAATTCCGAACAACAGGCCAAGGCATGTCGCGAAGCCGACGAACAGATCGGTCGCCTCATCGACGGCGTCAAGGCACTCGGCATAGATAGCGCCGCCTATCTCGTCGTCAGTGAGTATGCGATGACCGACGTTTCGCGCGTCATCTATCCCAATCGCATGCTCCGCGACGCCGGTCTCGCCCGGATCGACGAACGCGACGGGCATGAATACCTGAATCTCAAGGAAAGCAAGGCCTTCGCCGTCGTCGATCATCAGTTCGCGCATGTGTATGTGAACGATCCAACGGATGTCGACGCGGCAGCGGGAATATTCGAAGGCCTCGACGGCATCGCCCATTCGCTCTTTGGCGACGAACGCAAGCGCGTCGGTATGGTTCACGAGCGCGCCGGAGAAGTCGTTCTCGCCTGCGAGCCCGACACCTGGCTCGCCTACTACTGGTGGCACGACGACGCCAAGGCCCCGCCCTTCGCCCACACGGTCGACATCCACAACAAGCCGGGCTACGACCCCGTTGAAATGTTCATCAACATGCCCGAGAAGAAAACACCGCTCGATGCAACACTCGTCAAAGGCAGCCACGGCGCCCCCGCGGAATCTCCCGATCAATCCGGCGCCATCTTCTCCAGCGACGCATCAACATTCGCAAGCAACGCAACCATCCGCGACACCGAGGTAAGACAATTGATCGAGGCAATCATGAGGTAGGTCGGGTCATCAACCAGACAACGCCCGGGTGCCATGCAACGCCCAACGTCGGCATGCCGCGCAAGCGCCCCATCCTCAGCGCGGGTGCCCCATCCCTTGCGAATGCAAAAATTGGGAATGCTGCGTGCCACGCAGCGAAGCGCCGCGCAAGCCTACTCAATAAACAAATCAGGCAGGCTCAAACACCCCGGAAATCCCCCGCGCCGCCACAAACGCCCCGCTCCAGGCCCACTGGAAATTGAACCCGCCGATCCGCCCGTCGACATCGAGAATCTCGCCGACCAAAAACAACCCCGCGCACTTCCGCGACGCCATCGTCCGGCCGTCAATCTCCGTCAGCGGAACGCCGCCCGCCGTCACTTCGGCATACGCGTATCCCCGGCTGTCGCGCACCCGCATCGGCCAGTCCGTCAATGCATGCACAAGTTTCCGGCGATCTTCCTTCGGCAAGTGCCCGATAGGTAGTTTGCCTTCAACGCCGATCGACGACAACAACACGTCCGCCACCCGCGCCGGCATCAGCGTGCTCAGGGCCTTCTGCAATCGCATGCGCGGATTCGCCTTCGCCAATGCCAGGATTCGCGAATCCGCCGCCGCGAAATCGTCATCCGGCAACATTCGCATCGAGACGGCCACGTCGCGATTTTCCTGCCTTGACCGATGCCAGTGCCGCGACGCATCCAGCACGACGGGGCCACTCAGACCGAAGTGCGTCCACAGCATCTCGCCGCGCAGCGTGACCGGCTTCTCCCCGGCGCTTCGAATCGTCAGCACGACTTCCTGCGAAATGCCCGACAGCTGCGCATGAACGTTTCCATCCAGCACCAGCGGCGCCAATGCAGGAATCGTCGGCACAATGGAATGGCCCAGTGCCGTAGCAATGGCATATCCGGCGCCGTCGCTGCCTGTCTTCGGCAGCGATTTACCGCCCGTCGCCAACACGACGCATCGTGATCGGATCGATGTCTCGACCGCCCCGTCGCCCGCCGCCGCCAGAGAGCGCCGCGTAACGACATCAAATCCGTCATCCACACGGTCAACACGCAGGACGCGTTGCCCCGTCAGGATTTGCACGCCAAGCCGTTTCGCCTCGCGAAGCATCGCATCGACGACCGTCTTCGCCTTGTTCGAATCGGGAAACAGCTTGCCGTTGGGTTCCTCGTGCAGTTCGACGCCAAGCTCGGAAAAGAATGCGATCGTCTCGCCCACCGAAAACGCCCCCAGCACGCGCTTCACGATGTTCGAACTGCCGCCCCAGAAATCCTTCATCGTCACGACGCGATTCGTCACGTTGCATCGACCGCCGCCGGAAACCAGGATCTTCGCCCCGAGCTTCGGCGCACCGTCGACGATCGCGATCGATCGATCCGACATGCGCCGCGCCGAGAAAATCGCAGTCGCCAGACCGGCCGCGCCGCCGCCGAC
>JAJDEC010000569.1 GCA_029259995.1 Phycisphaerae bacterium | reverse complement strand
GATCGTCAATCTGAAGCAGGAATGGCTCGTTCGCCCTCGGTTCGTCGTTGCGAAGGATTCGCAGATTGAGTTCGACTGGCTCGCAACCGCGAACGAATCGATGGCGCATTTCCGTTTCCCCGGGTTCCAATTTGGCAGATTTTTTCGGCAGCGTTACGCGGTCCATCGGGAATAGGATTCCGGGATTCCGTCGAACCTGCTTCAACTCGGCATTGGCAGGGGCATTCCATAGGGCTTCCCAGGCGTAGCCGTGTTCCTTTGCGAGGCTGTAAATGCAGTCGCCCTGCTTGACGACATAGTCGCCTTGACCGACGGGGCCGACGCCGGCCTCTGCCTGACGTTCGGCGGACGACTGTTGCGAACGCCCCGCCGCATTCTCAGCCTGCTGCGCTCGCTGTTCCGCCTGGGCGCGGAGTTGGGCTGCACGCTTCTGAATGGAATTGACATCAGGTTGCATATTCAATCACATTCCTAACGGCATTCGAAAACCGATCAAGTCTCCAACAGTTTGTCGACGACCCGACAGCGGACGCGGAAATCAGCCGCGAGTTCGGATTCCGGACATACACTTCGTCGTCTCGGTCGAACCGGATTGCGTCGGTAGCCACTATGCTCGCTCCCAAGCCTCACCGTCCAGATTCGGAAACGAGATCTGACACGTGCCCGGATCGTCTACCAGCACGCGCGCGACGCCGTTCGCCCCCGTGGTCGTACGACGTAACATCTCGCCGTCCGGCCCCGTGATTTCGACAACTTCGCCAGCAACAGGCATGCCCGACTCATCAACCAACTCGATTTCGATCCATGATTGAACGAATTTGTGCCCGGCGACTTCCTTCGGCGCTTCTGCTTTCGCGAGTTCCTCGCCCCCGGAATAGGTCGTGTCCTTGCCCGGCTCTGTTGTGTCGGCTTCGACCGGAGTTTCCGGGGCTTCAGGTGAAACGGCTGGGGCCGATCCCGGTGAACCGCCGCTGTTGATCTTGACGGACGCGGCGCTAATGGCGATTTCGCCGCCGCTGATGGCGATAAAACTGCCACCGACCTTCAGCGTAATCTTACTGCCGGCATCGACAACGATGTTCGAGCCGGCCTTCAGAAATATGTTGCTCGCTTCTTCCTGATGATTGCCGCCAAACTTCTCGCCGACGTTCCCCTCGACTTTCAATGAGAAGTTTCCGCCCACCTTCTCATTAAAGTCAAGTTTCACTTCGTTGTGTTTCGATTGTTTGATGAGTTCGAATTTGTTCGATTTGACCGTCAAGTGCCGATCATTGTCGATATTTTCCACCCGATCGTTCTTGACGCGGATGTGCAGATCCTTCTCGGCATGATGGAACACTTGTTCCTTGTCCTTCAGGTCTTCAAATCGAATTTCGTTGGTGCCGCCGCCCCCCTTCGTACTGTGTGTCTTGATAACACTCTTGGATTTCTCATCGGGGAGCTTGTAAGGCGGCATATGATCGGCATTAAACACTCGGCCGACGATGATCGGGCAATCCGGATTTCCCTCGATGAAGTCGACGATGACCTCCTGACCGACTCGCGGCAGAAACATGAAACCGTACTGACCGGCTGCCATGCCTTGACTAACACGAATCCAGCATGAAGACTTGTCGTCGAATTTTCCTTCTCGATCCCAATTGAACTGGACTTTCACGCGTCCATACTCGTCGCAATAGATTTCTTCGCCACTTGGTCCGACGATTCGCGCCGTCTGCGTGCCACGCATGACCGGCCATGGCGCGACGCGCGGCGGCCGATATGCCACATTGCCGGGAATACACTCGAATACACATTCATACACGGAGGTTGAGACATCGGGGCCGTCACCGTTCCTCGAACCATCCAACAACTCTGAAATCGAAAGGACTTCCAGAGGATTTCCACCGAGCGCAGCCGCAACGGACGGGAGATCGCGGGCCACTTGCCCCGCATGAAAGACCCATTGCGACAGGGATCGTCTTGCCGTCGGATCCCCGGCGCTGAGCCGATTGAGGATCTCGAGGAATCCCATGGCCAGACCCTTGATTGTCGGATCCTCATGACGCGCGGCGTCCGTGATGGCCCTTCTTGCACTGTCCTGGAGAAGATTCTTGGCCCCGAGCGAGTGCGATGTCCCTTCACTGACCGATTGCTTGCCCTGATGTGAAATCCGCGTGACGAGGTATTCGGCGTTCAGGTCCGTCGACGGATGTTCAATGAGTTTGAATGTCTTTCCCGATTCGAGCCGACTGCAATTCGATTGTCCCGAGGCGTTCTTGCGACCAGTCTCCAGTTCCTCGGCACGAATACGGGCATACTTGGATCCCTGGGCTTGTTTCACGTACTCGCCCGGGTAATCACTGATCTCCAAAGACTGGTCGCGGCCATTGTCGCTGGATACTTGCAGTTTCAACTTGGGATTCTTGAAGTCAAAATCGTTCAACACAACGGCGCCGGGGCGAACCGACTGCCCGAATCGGAATCGGCCGACATGGTCCGCCGACTTGACCATTCCACCTGGCGGGACAAAACAAAGCTCCGGATCGCCCTCTATCGGAATGTATGTGGAGGTGTTGGTCATCACGAGGATGTGCGCATCCTCGGTTTGTCGGAAGCACCAATAGATGCCTTCCTCCTCCATCAGACGACAAATGAAGTTATAGTCTGTCTCACGATATTGAACGCAATACTCTCGCGGATCGGATTCCTGCTTGACGTCGAACTCGAACCGGTCACCGGCAATCCCTCCGTTTTCCAGAACCTCGGCGACGATCTCAGTCACTTTCTTGTTCTGAAATATCCTTGAGGAATATCGATGGGTCAGCAACCAGACCGTCGGGACAAGCTCGGCGCGAAAGCGGTATCGATTTCCAGAATACCCGGCGACTTCGAATCGGCTGATGATACCGTGGAAATGACGTGTGCCGTTCTCCGCGTTAATCGAAAGACAGGTCGGAGCGCCAACAATTGCATCAAAATCCAGGGGTTGAAAATCCGCGACAAGATCGAGCTCAAACCGATATAACTGGCAGAGTCCCTCCGTTCCTCGATAGCGTGTGACGAGGAACTCTGTCGGATCTTTCTCGCCAATTTGCAGGGCGATCTGGGCCCGGCTCCAGTCTCGAGACGCCGCACCACCGCCACCGGCATCGGGATATTCAGTCATGAGACGTCGTGGCAGGCTGCCGTTCATCACATCGTCTCCCTCGTTGACCAACGCCGTTCGCAGAATTCGCGATGCGGACACGAACGCAAACTCATGCGGCCCTTATTCAATTGCGTATTGAAATTCACCATCATTTCCCAAGGCCATCGATAGTCTTCCGATTGCGCCGCCTTCCGCCAATGACAACAGCAATCGCTTCGCCATTTCCGGAAGAATCGAGCGATCCAGTAAATGATCTATCTGACGAGCCCCCAGGTCGACCTGACTGCATTGCGAGGCAATTTGTGCATAGACTTCCGGTGCCGCAGAAAAAACAAGGCCGTGTTCTTTCGCCAGCCGTTCGGCGACTTTCTTGAGTTTGATCTCCGCGATCTTGGACAGGACGTCGCCATCCAGCGTCATGAACGGAATCACGGTCATCCTCGCGACCAGTGCCGGCTTGAAATGCTCTCGCAAGTGCGGATAGATCGCTTCCTTAAGAAGATCCGCATTCACTTCCTCGCCGGACTCGCATAGGCCCTGAATAACATCGGTTCCAAGATTGCTCGTCATAACGATGATCGAATTTTTGAAGCTCACAATGCGACCTTCGCCGTCAGCAAGCATTCCCTTGTCAAACACCTGGTAGAACAAGTTGAGAACGTCGGGATGCGCCTTCTCGACTTCGTCGAGCAAGATAACGGAATATGGATGACGGCGCACGGCTTCCGTCAGGACGCCCCCCTCCCCATATCCGACATACCCCGGCGGAGAGCCTTTGAGTTGGGAGACCGTGTGCTTCTCCATGAACTCTGACATATTGATCGTTGTGATGAATCGATCGCCGCCAAAGATCAAATCGGCCAACGACAATGCCAACTCCGTCTTGCCAACGCCGCTCGGTCCAACGCAAAGAAAAACACCCATCGGCTGATCGGGATTGCCGATCCCCGCCTTAGCGATCCGCAGCTTCTCTCCGACGATCTTCAGTGCATGGGCCTGACCGACAACGCGCGACTGCAATCGCTCCTCGACTTGAAGGACCGATCGAGCGTCGTCGCTCACGACTTTTCCCACAGGCACGCCGGTCCAGTCCGACACGACTGCCGCCACGACTCCGGCATCGACCTGCGGAAACACGAGCGGCAATTCGCCCTGAATCGCCCTTAGTTCGGCGAGTGCCTCTGTGATGAGGCGCCGCCGTTCTCCGGGCTCACTCGGCGTTTTTTCTGCCGCAGCGGCCTCGACACGCTCTTCTCCCTCGTCGGCGATTGGACTCGAACCATCGAATTGGCTCTTGTTCAGCAGGCTTTCGCGAAGCGCTGTGAGCCGATTCGCGATCGCCGACTGAGCGCTCCAGTGCGATTCGAGCTCGGCTCGCCGCTCGAGCAAAGCAGGATGACGACGATCGCATTCCTCGATCTCGCCATCGTTCGCGGGGACACCGCTTTCCGCATCGCGCTCGAGGGCTTCACGTGCCCGCGCCAGATCGGCCAGCTCTCGTTCAATATCATCGAGCAGTGCCGGCTTGGTCGTCAGCGACACGGCAACGCGGCCCGCCGCCGTGTCCAATAAGTCCACCGCCTTGTCAGGCATGAATCGACCACTGATATAGCGATCTGATAACTCTGCTGCCGCCTTGATGGCTTCGTCAAGCACGATCACCTTGTGATGCGCCTCATACTTCTCTTTGAGGCCCCGCAACATCACGAGCGTTGTTTCAACAGAGGGTTCATCGCATTTGACCATCTGGAATCGGCGTTCAAGTGCAGCGTCTTTTTCAAAGTACTTTTTGTATTCCGCCCAAGTCGTTGCAGCGACAGTCCGCAGTTCGCCCCGGGCCAGTGCCGGCTTGAGCAGATTGGCTGCGTCGCCGCCGCCGGCCGTCGCGCCCGCACCGATCAGCATGTGGGCCTCATCGATGAAGAGAACGATCGGTGTGTCGCTCCCCTTGATTTCTTGAATCACACCTTTCAGTCGATTCTCAAACTCCCCCTTGACCCCGGCGCCGGCCTGCAGCGCGCCAAGATCGAGCGACAGCAGCCGAACCCCTTTCAGGATCGGCGGGACATCATCGGCGCTGATACGCAGGGCCAGCCCTTCGACGATGGCGGTCTTTCCCGTCCCGGGTTCGCCGACCAGAATCGGATTGTTCTTTCGCCGTCGAGAAAAGATGTCGATCATTCGTCGAATCTCTACGTCTCGACCAAATACCGGATCGATTTCGCCGCGCGACGCCTTGTCCGTCAGATCAACAGTGAATCTGGACAGCGCGTCGCCATCCGGCGCCGCGGCGCCGGCCGTCGATTGGGAGTCCGACTCTGCCGGAGCACTGGAAACGATTTCGTGGATATGATCCCTGAGCTGATCGCCGTCAATCCGATCGAATTCACCAGATCTTTCGCATACGCAAAGCAGGTCCGGATTCAGCGCCATCGCCAGCAACAGATAGCCGGGCCTGATTCGATCACCGCCGAGTTCATCCGCCAGGGCCCCGGACGCGCGAAACACATCAAGAAGACTAACGGCCAGCGCGGGCTTGCCTGAATGACCGGCGGGCGCCTGCTGGAGAACGCGCTGCAATTCACGGCGAAGTCCCGGCACATTGACGCCGAAGGCCTTCAGGATCTGATGGACGTCTCCCGACGTGTCATCGAGAAATCGATACAACAAGTGGTCCGCCGTGACCTCGAAATGCATCCGAGTCGCACAGAGATTCGTCGCTCCGTGAAACAATCGAATCACATTTGGGTCCGATCGAACCAGGAGTTGTCTTAATATTTCAGCCGTTCCGGCCTCACTCGTCGCCATGACTCACTCTCACATCTGCCAATGTAGATCCTGCTAACCTGCCATTCATGCGACTTGCCGATGTCCGTGCGGCCGACCGGAGACGGGTCCGTTCCGGCTGACCTGAAGGGACACCACCGTTTCAGGCGCACGACTGGTATAGGCCCAACAAGTATAACCCAAACGCGCGGCGTTTGGCCCGGATCCCAGTTGGGCCGGTGGAACCTCGCCGGCGCGAATCGTCGTATCCACGCGCAATTTCAACGGATCCGAACGATGGAACTCCACGAGGGCCATCATTTCCGCGAAGTAATTCCCATCCGGCAGGAAGGCGACGTAATCGCTCCAGCACAGCGGACCAAGACAGATTCGGAATCCGCCACTGATGTCGAAGATTCGATCGCCAACCGAGAAATTCTGACCGAGGCGGTTCTGCCTCGTTGCATCCCCCATCCGATTCTGATCGGCCTCAGGAATCGGCGACCAGACGGGCAGGTAGGATTTCACCGACAGAGAGATCTCGCTGAAGTAGTCCCTCAATACGCATTCCATAGACGCCGCAGACGCGGGGCGCATCGTCCATAGCCCCGCATACTTCAGCAATCGCTCAGGCTGAAACGGAAGCGACAGTTTCTCCGGTTCCGTCGATATTCCGATCAAGCGGAACAACTGCCGACTGATCGAGTCTCTACCCGGCACGGCATAGGATTTATGATATCGATACTTGAGGGCCGCCCGATAGAAAAGCGACATCACTCTGTGGTGAAACAAGTCTAGAAAATCGCGTACCGGCGTCGAGCGATCGGGCGCGTCTGCCACGTCGCCGTCCGTTTTGACTGACGGCCTGCCATCCGCCGCGACGCCGCGATGAATGTCGACGGAATAGTGGAGAGGCAACGACGTATCGACGCCGTAGAGTCCAAGAAAGTTGAGATCGATCCATGCGCAAATCCCGTCAGAATTGGGGCTCTCGACTTTTGCGATGTTTCGAACGTCCGTTGCCGGAAATCCCAGGCCATCGTGTGGTCGAAATCGGATTCGCTCACGGCGGACAGGCCCCATTTCACCCACGTTCACAGTGTTGTCGGGATGTCGCTCCAATTGCCAGATCAACTCGAGAAAGTCGAATTTGTATGCTTCTTCGAATATTCGATCAGCCACGGTTCGGCTTGCGGAATCTCGCATATCGGCCCTCTTCTTGTCACCTTAGACCACAGCCCGGCTTTTCGCGGGCGTCTCCAGATCACCCCAATGCGGCGCAAAATTGTATTCTCGTCCGCTTGAGTCAAATACGACCGTCAATCGGCTGAACGAATTCAACGAAACGTAAATCGAGAAGAAACGATCGAGTATCGTCGAGAACAAATAGGCATCGCCTTCGCCGGCGAAATGATCCTCGTCAATGACAACGGTGAAGTTGACACCTCGAGCGAGCGCGCCACGGATCATGTGCTCGGCATATCGAACTGACACGCTCTTGATTCCGTCCAGAGTCCGGCCGCGTTCAAACGCGAGCCGCTCGTCCTGCGCTGACTGGAAATCATAGACCTTCAAAAGGGCCCGAAGATCGTCCACCGAAGCGATGCACGAGTAATTCAGCGACATATGCGCAATCAATCGCCATTGAAGATCGCGTCCGAATGGAGGACTGATTGTCGGTGTCGGTTTGCAGATGTTTCTGAAAGCGATTTCCGCAGGCGAGCTGTCAGTCGGTTCCCGAATATCACCCTGTCGCAGAAAAGTGGGAAGGTCCCGATTCGTACACGTCAACTCGATGGAGAGCGTTTGCTCCGTCAACTGCGAGGCCGGCCTGCCGTGCACAAACGAAATGTAGGTGTCGGTACCCTGGCGAGGATCGCCGCCAATGACGTTGGGACGCAAGTTCGTATTGAAGTACGTCGCTTTCCGCGGATCGCGCGTCGTATGTTCAAATGAATAGAATCTTGGAATCTCTTGATCGTTGCCGCCTTCAACAATTGATACAGTCGACACATCGTAGACTTCGGCATGCCGGCGATCGTCCAATCCGATCATTGAAGGCTGGATTAGATGTTCCTTGCGATCATGACGATCCCGAATCGGGTCCGCCGGCTGCTCGAACAGGTTGATAATCGGTGCACAATGCAGTCGAACATTGCTCGTGCCGACTTGCGGATAGCTTTCCAGCCGCTGATTGAATCGAATCTTGAGCGCCAATCGACTCTCTGACTCGATCGATTCCACGACCGCATCCAGACCAGCAATGTCGATAAACAGAAATCGGTTCTTGTGCGCGAAGTATTCCTGAATCAGGCGATAGCCCTGAAACGACTGGTGCGAATAATGAAGGACAGCGTCTTCGACATCGAGTCCCGCTTGTTGGATCGAAATCGACTTATCGCTTTCGCCTGGCGTCAGCGGCGATTGGTCGTTGACGCTGACATCCAGCACATGCGCCGACAGCAGCCAATAAAGGGTGAACGCCGCGCGCGGGTCTTCCGTCGGATCCAGATGCAATCGGACCCGCGAGAGGTCCAGCTGTTTCAGCGTCGACTTGGACGCCGTCTCGAATTCCAGGGATAACGCCGGCGGCTCGCCCGCGGGCGTGTGCAACGACACGGATGCAAGCCGCCACGGATTAACGACCATCGGCCAGCAAAGCCGGTAGCGGCACGGCGTACCGCGCTCACCGCGAACGGCATCGTTTCCTGGGCGAATCCGAATGCTCGCCAGTTCGATACCGGCGGAGATCGGAAAGGGGCCTTGAAGACTGTCAATCGTCGGCAGGAACTCCACGATGGACATCGACGGGATCGGGCGAAGAAAGTGCGGCCATAGCAAGGAAATCAGGCTGGACGTCACTTCCGGAAGTTCGTCGTCCAGTTTGTGCCGTATCCGGCCGCATAGAAACGCGACCCCTTCGAGCAATCGCTCCACATCCGGATCGGAACCAGGATCCTTCAGATACCTGGCAATTTCCGGATGTGCGTCGGCAAACGCCGGCCCCACATCGCGCAGGTAGCGCAACTCATCCTGGTAATAGACTTTGTCCACACCAGCCTCCGAACAATGCCGTCTGTACCGCCGTCGGTATCTTCAAACATCGAACACGCCAAAAGCAGACTTCAAAAGACTTAGTGATTCGCCCGCTTGTTACCCGTACATATATCGAATGAAGTTTCGAAATAGAACGGTGAGAGCTTTCCGTCGATCGGAATCCGACCCTCGATGCCGAGATGGACCACGGATCGTCGCCCCTCCTCCTGAGCCGCCGTAACGGCGACATTCTGAATCCGCGGTTCGTACTTCAGGATCGTAAGACGAACAGCGTCGCGTAGGCCCGCAACGAATGCTTCGCCGTACTCACCAATGTCCGACAGGGCCGGCAATCCGTAGTCCGGTGCCGCGCGACACATTCGATGGCGAGAACTCAGCAGCCGACGAACATTCGACTCGATCTCTCGAATCAACAGCGCCTCGTCCACGGCGTGATAGGGCCTGTCATCCGATCCGGCCGCCCCGGCGTCCGCGATGCGAGATAGTAGATTCAGTTCGCGACGCATGGCGAAAGCCTGGCGGCGGCGGTGACCGGACGTCCCGATGCGACGTCCGGGCACCCTCGCCGCCCGTATGTGGTGCACACGCGATCTTATACGCTTGGTTCACGCCACTTGTCGACTTCGATGACGCCATCCGGCATCCAGTTCCACTCGATCTCTTCATAAGTGAAACTGTACTGAACCATATGGCGATAGGGTTCGTTCGCTTTGACGAATGCCATCGGCATATAGGGACGTACATCGACGCAACGTGCGTTTCGCAGAGAGATCATGTAGTACTTCGACTCAGATCGTGTTTCAGGATCGATGCGATAGAAGTCCAGACGCACTTCGGACAGATTCTGACCCGTGCAAAGCGCTTTCAGAACACCGGGCGTGGCTTTGTCGATCTCACACACGACACGCAACGGGCTGTGAACGCGGACGCCGGACGCAAGTCCGTCTTCTTCGCGAAACGGCTGATGCACGAAGTGCTCGATTTCAAAGACATCGCTCGTGTTTTCCCGGCCCTTTTTCTGCGACGAGCCCGGGTACTCCGTGACGACCAAATTACATGGGGTTGGCATGACGTTTCTCCTCTAATTCCTCGAAACTCCGGTGCGCCGATCATCGCGACCGATGCGCCCAACCTACGAAATACAAGTCCATACGACTGCGCTCAGCGAGATTCTATCAACCCGGCGGCGGATCGAATTGACCGACCATCGAGAGACTGATCTCGAGATTCTTCAGTTTGAAATGCGGAATCATCTGTATCTGCGATTTAAAGTAGCCGGGTTTACCGGGAACCGGTTCCGCCGAGACCGAGATCTCTTTCAAAGGGTACCGATTCGCCAATTCGTCGCTCAGTGTTCCCTGGCGACGATACTGCTCCAGCCATTTCTGGATTTCCTTGACCAGCTTTTCCGCATCCATGACCCGGCCCATGTTTTCTCGCCAGATCACTTTGAGGAAATGGGACAAGCGGCAGGTCATCATCAGATACGGGAACGCAGAATTCAGCCGGGCCCGGGTTTCATCCTCTTTGCCTTCAGGCGTATCCGGGAATTTCGGCACTGCCTTGACAGACAACGCATCGAAGAAGGCCGCGTTGTCTGCATCCTTTCGCATAACCAGCGGGATGAACCCAAAGTTGCAAAGGTCTACGTCCATGTCCTCGGAAATCATCGCTTCTGTCGGAATCTTCGTGACAACCTGCCCCATCGACTCGTATTGATGCAGCGGCAGATCCGGCACCGTTCCGCCGGTCTGAGGACCGACCATGTGCTGATACCAGCCATAGCTCGAAAAGCTCTCCGTCATCCGCCCCG
>JAJDEC010000568.1 GCA_029259995.1 Phycisphaerae bacterium | reverse complement strand
GCCCGATCATGGCCAACGCGCTGCCCGCACGTCGACGCAGCATGTCGTCGTCGCCCGTCAGACAGGCGATCAAAACGGGAATCGACGACGACGCATCGGGACCGATCCGCCCCAGCGCCTGTGCAACACTGGCACGATCGTCTACTCGCTCCTCAAGAAGTCGTGTCAAAGCGGGAACGGCCTCGAGGGCCCTCGGCCCGATTCGCCCGAGCGCAGAAACGGCCTCGTCGCAAACGGCTTTCGCCGGATCGGAAAGCAACTCAATCAGCTGTGGCACGGCCGGCGATGCCGCGTCGCCCAGTTCCCCGATGATACTGACACTTGCCGCGCGGATCTCCGCATCATCGACTCGCGCACCTCGCCCCAACGCATTCAGGACCCCGGGGCCCATGCCGCGCAGCGCGCGAGCGCACGCGCTGCGAACGATTTCGGAATCGTCATTCAGACCTGCAACGAGTTGATCGCCCGCGATCGATGCCGCCGGCCCGATGTCGAGCAGCGCGTGGGCCGCCCGCTTGCGAACATCCGTGGAATCGTGGTTCAGCACTTGGCTCAAGGCCTCGGAGGCCGACTCGGCGCCTGGACCGATGCCGCCGAGTGCGGCGATCACGCCCGTCAACTCCGTCGCATCGCTGCTCGCCTGAAGCAGGCGAATGAGCGCCGGTACGGCCGCGTCCGCTTCCGGACCGATTCTCGCGAGGACATTCGCCGATTGAAATCGGACGCGGTCGTCCTCGCTTTCGAGCAATGCAATAAGATCGTCGAGCGCCGCAACGGCGTCCGAATCCGTCATCATCAGCGCATCGGCGGAATAAGTTCGAACGTAATGATTTCGATCGCCGCTCGATCGAACCAGTTGAACAACTGCCGATGCGGAGACTGGACCAATTCGACGGATTGCCAGTGCTGCTTCACGTCGCACGTCGTCGTCATCGTCGTCCAGCGCCGCAGCCACTTGATCGATCGCCGCCGACGCACGATCGGCATACAGGCCGAGTACGTACGCCGCCGACGCGCGAACGCGGGCATTCTCATCGTTCAGCCGCGCAGCGATCTTCAGGATGACATCGTGCTTATCAGAGTCAATCTTCCCAATGGCAAGAATCGCCTGGCGGCGAACATTCACATCCGCGTCAGACAGTGCATCGGCCAATGCCGCGACGACCCCATCCCCGTCCGCCTCCAGTCGGCCCAGCGCCAAGGCCGATTCGCGACGAATAATCGGTTCGTCGTCGCGCAGCAGTCGAACGAGATCCGGAATGTAATCTTCCATGATCGTCGCCGAAACGCGACGAATCGCATCAAATCGCTGGCTCACATCCGGGCTGCGAAGCAACGCCCCGATGTCGTCCTCTCGATTATCTGCAACGGCCGTTGCGGCCAAAGAGATGGACAACATCAGAATTGAGATCGCCGGATTGACGAATCGACGAGTCAAACGGCGACAATGACTATCGCGCGCCCATGCCTGACCAGATGAAAAAAGCCGTTGCATCACGTCTGATTATAAACGACGTGAACCAACAGCCATTTCGAAATTGATCAAATCCGTGTCGCGTCAGCGCACCGACCAGGCCCGAACCGGCAATCGCAGCCGATTTGCTGGCGCTCCTGGTCAACCCGCCATGCGATCAATACGTGCCGGCCTTCACATCCTGCCAGACCGCCGGCCTCTGCGGTCGAGGAATCGCGGGCTTTTCCGCAGCCGGCTTGTTCAGGACCGGCTTCCGGGGCGCGTGGACTCGCTCCTCAAGCATGGCGTCCGCCATTTCGTAGGCGATCCGCGCATACCATCGCACGGTATTCTCATTAAACATCTCAGCCTCTCTCGCACGAGAAAAGCCTGCCAGAGCCTGCCCCGCCATCCAGTCGCGAAGCGTCAGCCCCTCTGGCGTCGTCTCCAGCTTGCTCAACAGGGGATTCGCCGGCTTGGATTCACTCATCGCATATTCCTTCCTGGCCACCAATCGAAGGGTGTTTTCCGCCAGTGTAAACCTAGAATTCAGCCCCTTCCCGGGCAAGTCGCTTTCCTCGGCGCGCAGCATTCACGGACTCAGAAGGTTGCGACCCGTGCGACAATCAGGGATATTGGGCGTGTAACCTGTGCCGCATCGTTCCATGATGCCGCACCGCACGAATCGGACATGGATGTTCAAGATCACAGGAGCCTCGCCATGGATGGCAGCACGACTCTCGCCGACATCGACGCCAACACCGCAGACGAAAGCACCATGCCTGAAGACACGAACCCGCCGGAGAACGCTTCGGAACCGTCTGTTGCGGTAAACGCCGAGGCTTCGCAGAAGCAGGCCGACGAGAATGTCGCAGGAGCAGAGATCGTCCCGGACGGTCCGCAAGTCGATCCGAAGCGCATTGTCGAGGCCGTTCTGATGGCCGCCGAGAGCCCGCTGACGGCAGGCAAGATCGCGTCCATCGTCGGATCGGGGTCCGGACGTGACGCCAAGAAACACATCGAATCCCTGAATGCCGATTACGACGAATTGAGTCTTTCGTTCCGAATCGAAGAAGTCGCGGGTGGATTTCAGATCCTGACGCGTCCCGAATACAACGCGTGGTTGACCAAGCTCCTGCGTGTTCGCCAGGAAACCAAGCTCACGCCCGCCGCCATGGAAACGCTCGCCATCATTGCCTACAAGCAGCCGTGCACCCGCGCCGAAGTCGAAGCCATTCGCGGCGTCGCCGCCGGCGACATGATCAATCGACTTCGCGAAATGAACGTCGTCAAGATCGCAGGCCGCGCTGAGGACCTTGGTCGCCCTCTTCTTTACGGAACGACGCGACGATTCCTCGAAGTGTTCGGCCTTCCGTCGCTCGAAGATCTGCCGCAGGTCGAGGCGCTGCGTCCTCCCAGCGCCAAGGCGCCAAAGCCTGATGTTGACGAGACGATTGTCGAATTGAAGTCCGATTCGAATGACAAGAG
>JAJDEC010000567.1 GCA_029259995.1 Phycisphaerae bacterium | reverse complement strand
AAGGGCTACAGAATTCGAACCCACGCTGAAAGCGTGAAATAGCTGAAGCCCAGGGTGAAGCGAAGACCGCGATGCGGTCGAAGCGCAACCCTGGGTCTTAAGGAAAGAATGACCCAAGCCCTGAATGGGCGTTACAAATGGCGAGTCGAGTAATCGCCTCGAATTGATCGAACCGGCGATTCGCCGGTTCCACACACGAGAAATAGACACATGGCGAAATCCAGCGAGAAAATGGAAAAGATCACGAGCCTCTGCAAACGCCGCGGCTTCATCTTTCAGTCCAGCGAAATCTACGGCGGCATCGGCGGCTTCTGGGACTACGGTCCCCTCGGCGTCGAACTCAAGCGAAACATCAAGGACGCCTGGTGGCGCGACATGGTCCAGAACCCGCCTGTCGGCCCCGACGGCAAACAGGTCCAGATGGTCGGCGTCGACTGCGCGCTGATCATGAACCCGAAAGTCTGGGAAGCCAGCGGCCACGTCGGCGGTTTCAGCGATCCGATGGTCGACTGCAAGGAATCCAAGGGACGCTATCGCGCCGATCAGATCAGCGTCGCGATCGCCGCGAACGATGACGGCAATGGCAAGATGTTTGCGTTCGTTTCGAGCGATGACGAGACGCAGGCGAAGGCGCTGAAGAACCTCGGCAAGTACATGAAGACCAAGACGCTCGAGCCCGGCCAGTATGTCGAGAAGCCCCTGCTGGAAGTCGGCGTCGATCAATTCCCGCGCATCATCGGCCCCCACGCCAAGGAAGCCGGCTCCCTGACGGAACCCCGCGAATTCAACCTCATGTTCCAGACCTTCGTCGGCGCGTTGCAGGATTCCAGCAGCGTCGCATACCTGCGCCCCGAAACCGCCCAGGGCATCTTCGCCAACTTCAAGAACGTCTGCGACTCCACGCGCGTCAAAGTCCCCTTCGGCATCGCCCAGGTCGGCAAGGCCTTCCGCAACGAGATCAACCCGCGGAACTACACCTTCCGCTCGCGCGAATTCGAACAGATGGAAATCGAATTCTTCTGCCACGACAGCGAGGCCATGGAATGGTGGAAGTGGTGGCGCGACGTGCGCATCAACTGGTACAAGTCCCTCGGTCTCGCCGGCGAGAATCTCATCCCGCGAAACCAGGACGACAAGGAACTCGCCCACTACAGCAAGGCATGCACGGACATCGAGTACATGTTCCCCTTCGCCGACGAGCCGCAGGAACTGGAAGGCGTCGCCCATCGCGGCTGCTACGATCTCACGCAGCACCAGACGCACAGCGGCAAGGACCTCACGTACTTCGACGACGAGCGCAAGGAGCGCTTCCTGCCGACCGTCATCGAGCCCAGTGCCGGCGCCGATCGCAGCACACTCGCATTCATCTGCGAGTCCTATCACTGCGATGAGTCGCGCGCCAGCAAGGAATTCATGACGTTCCATCCGCGGCTCGCGCCGATCAAGGCCGCCATCCTGCCGCTCGTCGCGAAAGACGGCATGCCCGAGATCGCCGAGCCGATCTTCAAGGACCTCCAGAAGCGCTGGCCCGTCGTCATGGACGTCAAGCAGAACATCGGCAAGCGCTACGCCCGCATGGACGAAGCCGGCACGCCCTACTGCTTCACGATCGACGGCACGACGAAGGAAGACGGGACAGTGACCGTGCGCGATCGGGATACGGCGGGACAGGAGCGGATTGATAAGAGCCGAATTGTCGAGTACTTGGCTGATCGGCTCAGCGAATAAGCGCACAGCCATCCTGACCCGCGGGCCCCGCGGAATCTGGACGAACGTCTAATACTGCGAGAATTTGGCGTGGCGACGGCGTTATGGCTTTGCCTTTCAGGCCCCCGTGCCGCTATGCTGAACAGATACATTTCGGCAGAGCGATCGAGCCGACGCGCGCGTCCGAAGGCCTTGCGATCGGTCATCGCCTCGTTGTGCGATTCAGGGGACCGAAAATGGACGTTCTTCGCCAGATCTCCTCTCATTGGAGTCGCCGCTTTTGCGCGACGATTGTCATTACTGCGGCAGCGTTCCACGCGCCTTCGCGCGCGACGGCACAATGCGCCCCTGCCGAACTGGTCCGGCTAAAGGCCAACGACGCCGGACACGATGATGCCTTCGGCAATTCGGTCTCCCTGTCGGGAACGACCGCCATCATCGGCGCACCATATGCGAGTCACGGCCAGGGCAGCTTCGCCGGCGCAGTCTACGCATTCGTTCGAAGCGGGCTGGCCGTACAAATGCAGGGCAAGTTAGTTGAACTGGACTTATCAGAGAACGACTTGTTCGGATATGCCGTCGCGCTCGACGGTGACACTGCCGTCATCGGCGCACCGATCGATGACAACTCGAACCACGCCGATTCCGGCGCGGCGTACATTTTCAAACGAACCGCGGGAGTCTGGAGCCAGCAGTCGAAGCTCACGATCGGGACCGGAACCACCGACGACCGCCTCGGCCTGGCGGTCGCGATTTCCGGGGATACCGTCGTCGTCGGGGCGCCGCGGGACGACACGGCGGGCGGAATCGATGCTGGATCGGCCTGGGTATTCGTACGCATCGCGGGAAACATCTGGGTCAGTCAGGGGCAACTGCTTGCCGCGGATGCCTCGGCCGATGATGAGTTCGGTACGTCCGTTGCCATATCCGGAGACGTCATTTTTGTCGGCGCGCCCGCCGATGAAAACATGGCTGGCGGCGCATATGCCGGCGCGGTCTATGTCTTCACGCGCAACGGCGGTTCCTGGTCGCAGCAGGCCAAGATCACGGCGTCCGACGCGTCGGCCGGCCAGGATTTCGGGTATTCGTTGGCCATGACGAGCGACACGGTCATCGTTGGTGCGCCGTTTGACAATCAACCCGGCGCGGCGTCTGCAGGAGCAGCCTATGTATTGACCGGCTCGGGCGGCATGTGGTCGGAACAGGCCAAGCTCACGGCATTCGCCCCGATACCCCTCGCGGTCCTGGGGGCATCTGTCGCATTGGACGACGATATCGCGCTCGTCGGCGCGCCCGGCGAAACCACGTCCAATTTCATTGGCGCCGGCGGCGTGGGTTCTGGCGCAGCCCACGTGTTTACTCGAGCCGGCACGGTCTGGACCTATCGGCAGCGGATCGTCGCCTCCGATCGGAACTCGCTGGACAACTTCGGCACGTCCGTCGCCATTTCGGGCGAATTCGCGATCGTCGGCAGCCCTGGAGACGATGCGCTCGGGCAACTCGATGCGGGTTCGGCATACGTGCTAGGACTGGGCTGCGACGCGGACAATGACGGATGGCTCAACGATCAGGACAACTGCCCGGCGATCGCGAACCCGCTGCAGGCAGACGGCGATTCAGACGGCGTCGGAGACGTCTGCGATATATGTCCACTCGACGCCGATCCGCTTCAAGTAGATATCGACGGTGATGGTGCCGGCGATGCGTGCGACAACTGCGTACTCACTCCCAACGCCGATCAAGGCGATTCAGACGGCGATGGTCTCGGCGATGCCTGCGATGCATGCCCGAATAACTCGCCCGCCCTGACGATCGACGCATCCGGCCGACCGCAGCTGGATCGCAACGGCGACTGCCTCGTGGATGGAAACGATATCCAATTGATCGTCGACGAGATGCTGAATCAGTGATGCAGCAAGATAACGGAACAGCGACACTTGATCCTCGTCTGCGTCACTGGAGGCGTCGATCAGATGTCGCTTGCACTCGACCGTCACGTGGGCGTCACTCGATCGCAACCAGCCCCGCATCCACATACTGACCGCCGATCGTGTTGCGACAATGAATCGCCATCACGTTGTTGCCCTTTCGAAGCGCCTTTGCGGTATCGTCGGGCAGCGGTCTGGTGATGCAAGCCGTCACGTAACCGCTCAATTCGGCAACGCGTGCACTGTTGACGTACAGCTCCGCGTCCTCGTCTTGATGAATGTTCAAATCCACATTGTCCGGCACATCGTCCAGCTTGAATGTCCGGCGGATTCAGATATCCGTTCCGTCCCGCTGCGTGCCGGACTGCGAACCCGGCGTAAATCGGAAACCGAAGCCGCCCTTTCCGTTCGCCTTGTACATCTTCACCGAACTGAAGTTCGGCCCGCGCATCGGCGACGGCCTGGCGAAGACAAGAGTCATCTGGCGCCGACATTGACGTGTCCCGCCATTCTGCGTCCCGTCGCACTGCACAGAATGCGGTTACGATCTAACAGGCAATGTCTCAGGACAATGCCCGGAATGCGGTGATGCGATTCCTTAAATTCATTTCGCAAAAGCACTTGATGACGCATTGATGCTGTAGCCTCCAAGGTCGGCATTCCACGTCCGCCGCGCAATTCCCCATTGATGTAACCAATCACTGAATATGTCGCCTAAGCTGGGGGCAGGTCATTTCTCAGGGCAGGTTCGGAGTGCGGAACGTGAGATCCTATCTC
>JAJDEC010000566.1 GCA_029259995.1 Phycisphaerae bacterium | reverse complement strand
TGCGCCACGGCGCAGTGCTCCCAGCCGGTTGCCGCGTGTTGCTATCCTGACGGATCCTGTGCGGATGTGACGGATGCCGAATGTGCCGCAGCGAGTGGAAGCTGGCAGGGAATCGGATCCGAATGTGCGTCCGCAGACTGTCCCCAGTCGCAGCCGGCCGACGGTGCCTGCTGCGCTGGGGACGGATCGTGTTCCGTCGTTGAGGAAAGTGCGTGCAGCGGAACCTATCAAGGTGACGGCACGACGTGTGTGAACGCGAACTGTCAGCCGTCGTCGAACGGCAACGATAACGACAATGGCAGCACGAACGGAAACGACAATTCCAACGACAACGGGAACACGAACGACAACGGAACTGACAACACGGGCGGCAACGGGAATGACAACACGGATCCCGAACCGCAGACGGCGCCGGATACGGGTTGTTTCCCGATCTTCTTTCTGTTCCAGACACTGTTCGGGATCCCGCTTTGCGGCCCGTGTGTGATCGTGAGTTCGATCGCGACCTTCGTCGGAATCATCGGGATGAAACGGCGTGTGCGGCGGATGCGGCGTCGAACCCGCTGATAACACGACGACTCAAACCAGCAGATAAGACTTGAAGAGCCCACCGCCTCAGAATGATGGCGGTGGGCTTTTTGATGCGCGATGGATGCAGTCGATGAATGACTGGAAGGAATTCTGATGATGTATCCGGGCTGTGTTGATGCATATCGGATCGCATCCATTATCGGCCTCGGAACGCCCTTCTATCGTGATTGGGCGATCCGTCGACGGATCGCGGATTAGAATCGGTTATTCAGCATCATGAGTCCGACCACCCTCAACAATCCGGATGACTTGAATCGCGAAGGCACTGCGACGCCGACGAACGCGTCGGTCTCGTCCATCGGCGCGGCGGGCCAATTGTCCGATCCATCGCGCTGGGTCGAACTGCATGGCGACGCGATGTTTCGTTTTGCAATGCTGCGTGTGAAGCGCGCGGACATTGCGGAGGAAGCCGTCCAGGATGCGTTTCTGGCTGCGTTGACGGCTCGATCCAGCTTTGACGGCCGATCCAGCGAGCGAACCTGGATGATCGGAATTCTTCGTTACAAACTCATTGATCTGCTGAGAAAACGACAGCGGGATTCGGATAGGATTGTGTCCGCCGGGGCCGCGGAGACGTCGATGTTTGATCATGGCATCTGGATTCAGCGGCCGAAGGATTGGAATCTGGCGGCGTCCGACGTTGAGGGTGAAGAATTCCAGAGGGTTCTCGGCGGCTGTGTCGAGGCGTTGCCAGGCCCGATGCGGGAGGCATTCTGCCTGCGTATTCTGGATGAGATTCCTTCGGACGACGTTTGCAAGTGTCTCGACGTGACTGCGACGAATCTCTGGACGCTGGTGCATCGGGCCAAATTGCGCCTGCGGGCCTGCTTGACCAAACGGTGGTTTGACGGCGAGAAGACAAGTTGATGTTCAGGAAACTCTGGTACATTCTCAATCTGCGATGCGAGGAGGCCGATCGTCTGCGATCGCAGCAATCGCTGGAACCGCTCACGCGGGCCGAACGCGTCGCGATGTCGCTGCATCAGCTTGTCTGCAAGTCGTGCCGGATTGCCGCGAAGCAGATTCGCCTGCTCGACGACGCGATCTCGAAGCTTCGAGACGATTCGACTGTCGCGCCGGCTGCGGAGACATCGGGCGGCCTTTCGACAGACGCCAGCGATCGTCTTGGCGCGGCGATTCGCCACGCCCAGGAATCTGAAGAAAATGCGGAATAGCTCTGCAAGTCCCCACGCCGAACCACGACTCACTTAAAGAACCCGCTGGATTATCGACAATTCGATTGGATCGTCGCGCAACGCGCACGGAGTACGTGCGCGTCATCCGGGGAATCCGCGCGCATGCATTCCAATTCGACGCATCCAGCCAAGCCAGGAGGTATTCCATTGCACAAGAAACTCATTCCAATCTGCACGATGCTGGCCCTCGCGCTCTGCGCGGCGCCGACGTTCGCCGCGGACGTGGTATTCACGATCAAGAACGAACAATCCGCAGGGGCGTTCTTTCTGACGCCCTTCTGGGTCGGCTTTCACAACGGCCAGTTTGACGCTTACAACAACGGCCTGCTCGCGCCTGCCGGATCGGGCATCACGGAAATCGCCGAAATGGGCGACACGAGCGTCACGAGCGGCGCGTTTATGAACAGCCTTGCGGGACAGGCCGGCGGCGTCGATGCGACGATCACGTCGGTCACAGGGATGGGCGACGCCCCCGTGTTCAGCCCGGGCGAATCGAAGACCACGATGATGAACGTGGGCGATTCGACGGTCAATCGCTACTTCAGCTTCGCATCCATGGTCGTTCCGTCAAATGATCTGTTTGTCGGGAACGACAATCCGATGGGATACGAACTCTTCGACGCCGCCGGAGATTTCAACGGTCCCGTCACGATTCAACTGTTCGGCAGCGATGTGCACGACAACGGCAGCGAAGTGAACAACGCACTCGGGGGGGCTGCCTTTTCGACCAATGGCGGCATGAGTGCGGACGAAAGCCTGCCGATTCGAGGCTTCTTCAGCAACGCGGGCGACAACGGTTATCTGTCCAGTTTCCTGAACTCGACGACTGCGTCCGGCGACACGATCACGGCGACATTCGGCGGCGGGACGCTGATCGCAACGATCACGATCGTTCCGGAACCCGCGACGCTCTCGTTATTGGCCCTCGCGGGCACCGCGTTGATTCGCCGACGACGGGCCAGGTGATACCAGGGGTGGTTGGGCGTTTGAGCCGCGGATTCCGGGGGCGCGTGTTCACCCGTGGCGCGGGTTCTCCGGTACGCGGTTCAATCGCAATCGCCCGGGCCGGATCAGGGCTTCTTCCATTTGGGAATCCACGTTCCCGCTCCTGATTTCCTCTCCTCCGAATTGTCGGGAGCAAGCGCGACCGCGATGATGCCGATTGGCAATCGTCGCGATCGTTCTGTTCCTGGTATTGCACGCGATTTCGAAGTTCCGGCAGCCGCCGGCGATGGCGCGTGCATTCGGCGGATCAGTTAACGGGGCGAGTCTTGTAACGCCCTTTCAGGGCTTGGTTCGCAGATTGATTCGTTACCCGGGGCTGCGTTTGCCCGCTTTGCGGGCTGCACTTGCCCCGGGCTTTCCTGTGGCACGCATTCAGCGTGCGGAGAGAGTGCGAACAACCCGCAGGGCGCCCGCCCCCGCGCGGCATGCAACTGCGCGCGGCATGCGGAGGGAGCGAAAACGACCTGCGCGGAGTGCGGAGGGAGCGCGAAAGACCTGCGCGGCGTGCGACAGCGCGGCATCACGCTAATCACCCGAAACGATGCGTCGAATCTCGTTGAGACTTTCCTGAGGATTGGCGTGACCGTAGAGGCCGGATGAGACGACGAGCACATCGGCGCCGGCCTCGACGAGTTGTCGCGCATTGTGGGCTTTGACGCCGCCGTCGATCGTGATCGTCGCCGTGCTTCCGGAGGAGTCGATCAGTTCGCGAAGGCGCTCGACTTTCTTGTACGTGTATTCGATCAGTTGCTGTCCGGAAAAACCCGGCGCGATGCCCATCATGCAGACGCTGTCGATGTAGGGCAGCAGCGTGACGAGCGCATCGGCGGGCGTTTCGGGATTGATCGCCACGCCGGGCTGAACGCCCTTCTTTCGAATCGCATTGATGACGCCCATGGCGCGCTGGCTGGCTTCGAGATGGAAAATCATCTGGCGATGACCGCAGCCGTCCATGCGATCGATCCAGTCGTCGGGGCGACTGACCATCAGATGGGCCTCGACGGGCAACTTTGTCTCCTGGCAAGTCCGCCGGACGACTTCCTCGCCGAAGCTGATCGTGGGCACAAAATGGCCGTCGGAGACATCGAGCGAGATCCAGTCGGCCCCGGCAGACTCGGCCATTCGGATCGCAGAAAGCAAGTTGAGGGCGTCACCGGCCAGGATAGACGCCATGAGTTGGAACGGTCGAGGAGCTGGCATGAAGTCTCTATTGCCTCCTTGGTTCGAGGCTATCGTAGCCATCGTCACGAGTGTGTCCACGAGGGCGAGCGTTTCGCGCCTCGTTCAGCGAATGGTCGGCTGGCTGGCTCCACCGATCGGCCGCGATGCCCCGGCCGAAGGGAATCCGGAGATTTGTTGGGCTGCGGGCACGCGTCTATACTGATTAAGGAGAAAGACCAGATCGCCGATTGCGTTTCACAGGTATTCACCATGCCGATACACGAATTTCATTGCGACACGTGCAGCCGGACCTTTGAGGAACTGGTGCGCAGCCCGCGCGAAGAATCGGGAATTCGATGCCCCGAGTGCGGCGGCGACCAGATCGGACGTCAGATCAGCGTCTTTTCGGCGGGAACCTCCGCCGGCCGATCGACGCCATCGACTCCGCTGCCGATGGGCGGCTGCGGCCGCTGCGGTGATCCGGCGGGCCCCTGCTC
>JAJDEC010000565.1 GCA_029259995.1 Phycisphaerae bacterium | reverse complement strand
GTTCGACGCGCGCGGAATCGAAGTATCACAATTCGCCGGCGACTTCGGACGCCAGGAACTGAAGCAGAATATCCTCACGGGACCGATCGACGCGGACTCGCTCAGGCAACTCGACGCCCCGCAGGACGTGATTACGCTGTGGGATACCATCGAGCATCTCCCGAATCCCGACGACGCCGTCAAACGACTCGCCGACAAACTCAGCCCCGGCGGACTTCTCTGCATCACAACCGGCGATGTCACTTCCATGGCAGCCCGCCTCACGGGATCGCGCTGGCACCTGTACAATCTGCCTGAACATTTGTGGTTCTTCTCCCGCGAGTCGCTCCATCTCCTGCTGCAATCGGCCGGACTCGACGTCGTCGAGACCCGAGCGGAAGTCTGCTGGTACACGGCCCACTACCTCGTCGAACGCCTCAGCGACTCGGCCGGATTTCGCACGCCGAAGCTCCCGGGCGCGCGATGGCTGAAACGCATCCCCGTTCCCCTGACGCTCTTCGATATCGTCCTCGTCTCCGCCAGAAAGCCGGCCTGATCCGAAAGACGCGATGTCCACGCCCGCAACAGGCAGCCTGACACGACGCCTCCCGGCCGACGCAATCGCGCGCGACACGAAGCAGCGCCCGCGAAGCACCGCCAGCTTCACGACATCACTCCTGCGAAACCGAACGGCCGCAACGGCATTCATCCTGCTCGCCGCCATCGCCGCGTCATTCTTCCCCCCCGCCGATCAGAATCCCAACTATCGAATGCGACACATGCTCAAGGCGGGCTGGCGCATCGCCCGCGGCGAAAGCGCCGCAAACGTCCTCTCACTCGCCTATCCGGGATACGACGTCGGAACGCCCCTCGCCCTCGCCGTCGTCATGCGCCAGACGATCCCGGCGGAAACACTCGCCACAGGTCCGCCTGGAAGTCCACCGCCGCTTTACAATTGGCTTCACCGCGCCGCGTTCGCCGCCGCCGTCGCGACCTTGTTCGCCGCACTGATGCGTCTGACCACGCCCTTCGTCGCCATTGGCATCGCCGCGCTGCTGTTGCTGTCTCCCAACTGGCGACTGATTGCCTATTCAAGCGACGTCTACACCTTTCCCATGTTCGCCCTCGCCGCAACCCTCATGGGCGTCGCCCTGCTGAACGCGAAACCACGCGTCGCCTGGCCCGGATTGATCGCGTGCGCGCTCGCCGTCGCCGCGTCCGCGCTGTTTCGCAACGTCTCGATTCTGTGCATCGGCCTCGCCCTCGCTGTCGCCCTCGTGCCAGGCGTGCTCTGTCGCGATGCCGCCAGGGCAAAGATTCGCCGCCGCGCACTGGCCTTTTTCGCGCTGGCACTGCTTCTTAGTAAGGTCCCCGGCCTGCTGCTCAACAGCTCCGGCCACGTCTTCTGGCATCCCCTTCACTGTGGTCTCGCCGAATTCGGCGGTCACGAAGACGCGCAAGCGCGGCTCTATCCCTGGTTTGTCCCCGCAGCCGATCTGCCGGCGAACGCGATTCCGATCGACGACTGGACCGACGACCGGAGCTTTCGCCGGGCGAGGCAAATCATCCCCGACGTGAAAACCTGCTCGGCCGAGTACGACGCCATCATGCGCGATGACTACGTCGATCTCTGGCGGAAATATCCAACAGGACTTCTGCAAACATACGGCATCAGACTCGCAAACGTCTTCACGCTTAACCCGATGCATGCGCACACGACCGCCTCGCGCATCGTGCCCTCAACAACAGACCGTGTCTTGCTGATCGGATGGATCGCAACAATGCTCGCCGCAGTATTACTCCGAGCGCCGAACCGCACCTGGTTTCTCCTCGTCGCGCTGAGCCCGATGCTGATTCCGCCGATCATCGCCCACTCCGGCTACATCATGTACAACGCCCCCGCCCGCCTGCCCCTCTACATCTTCGCACTCTGCACGCTCGATCACGCCTGGCGTCGCTGGCGATTGACATCGAAACAGCCCACGCCTGGACACACGAACACCCCCGACCCCGACAACGCTGAACTCACCGACGTCATCGCCCACACACGCTAAGTAAGTCGGAAGATTGCGTCATTGTGTGGAACCGGCCAATAGCCGGTTCGTCACAGGCGCGACGTCAGTGCAACACGGAACGAGCGATTCTGAATTTCAATCTGAAAACGCGTACAGCCCGCCGAAGCGTTCCCCCTCAGTGGGGGACGACATGATTCGATCCAATGCGAAACAAGTGACGATGACTGAGTCGCCCGCAACTACAAGCAGTCGCCCCATTGAAACCAGCATACAATTCTTCGCGCCGCACGCTGAAACCAACACGAATGCCCGCAGCGCCACACGCTGAAGGCGTGAAATAGCCGAAGCCCAGGGTAAGCGCAAACCGCGAACGCGGTTGAAGCGCAGCCCTGGGTCCGCCGCATCTGCGATCATCAAGCCCCGAAGGGGCGTTACAATCTTCACCGCAATGCATCTCGCGCAGTACACATGACAAGATCGACGCGTGGAATGTACTCCCCGAGAGTTCGTTCGCACCACACACTGAAACCAACTCGAACGCCCGCCAATCCTCACGCTGTAAGCGTGAAATAGCCGAAGCCCAGGGTGAAGCGAAAACCGCGAACGCGGTTGAAGCGCAACCCTGGGTCCGCCGCACCTGCGATCTTCAAGCCCTGAAAGGGCGTTACAAATTTCGCAGCATGTCCTGAATGAGATTTACTTCCACCGCGCCTCACGACTACAATCAACACTTCGCCCGCGCCGCTAATCACCCTCGACGCCCGCCCATGACGCACACACAACACATCACCGTTTCCCTCCTGCTCATCACATTTACCGCCCCGTTCGCCCGCGCCCAGACCGACGACGACCCGCTCTCCCATCGCAAACCCGCGCAAAAGCGGCGCGCCATCGATGATTTCGGCGGAACCCGAAAAACCGAACAGGCCGTCGCCGACGGACTCGCATGGCTCGCCGCCCATCAGCAACCCGACGGCATGTGGAATCGACTCGGCTTCTCCCGCCAGTGCCCGCCCAACGAGCGCTGCAGCCAGGAAGCCGTCGCTTTCGAATCCCGCAACGCCAACGTCGGCCTGACCGCCCTCACGACGCTCGCTTTTCTTGGCGCAGGCTTCACGCACCAGGACGGCCCCTATGCCGACAACATGTCACGCGCTTTCTCCTACATCCTCGCCCAGCAGTCGGCGACCGGCAGCTTCTCCGACGGAAGCGGCTATCAGTTGTACTGTGACGCCATCTGCACAATCGCCGTCGCCGAATGCTACACACTCACAAGAGACGACATCCTCCGAAAGCCCCTCGAGCGCGCCGTCAATCATCTCGCTCGCGCCCAGCAACCCGAGGGCGGTTGGGACTACACCGACACGCTGACGCATCGAAACGACTCCTCGATCACCGGCTGGTGCGTCATGGCGATCAAGTCCGCCCAGGCCGCCGGCGTCGACGTCCCCCTCGAAACGCGACTCAATCTCATCCGCCACTTCGATCGCGCCACGGAGCCCGACGGCCGCGTCTGGTACGCCGACAAACGCGAGAGGCCCAAAGCCGGCCAGGGCCGCACACTCATCAAGCGCCGCTACGGCCCCGCCATGACCGCCGTCGGTCTCTACGCCCGCACCACGCTCGGCTTTCGAATGAATGATCGCTTCGCCACGCACCAGATCGAACGCCTGCGACGCGAACCGCCCGATTTAGACAGCTTTCGAAATACAAGAAGCGACGGCCTGCACAGCGAGTACTACTGGTACTACGGCTCACTTGCCCTCTTCCACGTCGGCGGCGACTCGTGGCAGGAGTGGAACCGCGCCCTGCGCAATACCGTCATGGAGTACCAGGAACGGCCCAAGACGCCGAAGGGAAAACGAAAGCACGCCTACGGCAGCTGGCCCGCATTCGGCCGCGGCTGGGGCAAATGGGGCCGCACGGGAGGCCGCGTCTATTCGACCGCCATCAACACGCTCACGCTGGAAATCTACTATCGATACGTACCCGCGTACCTGGCCCCCCGCGCCATCATCGGTCCCCACGAAATCCGTGATTTGATTGAGAAGGCCGACGTCGAGGAACAGCAATATCTTCTGCAACTCGCCGCCCGCTTCCACGCCGACATCGCCGAACCCATCCTCCTCGACCTGTTGCAATCGACCAACGCCGATGTCCGCATCGAAGCCGCCATCGAACTGGCACAAATCGGCTCCCCCGCCGGCCGCGAATTGCTCGTCGAGGCCGAAAAGACCGCGAAACCAAAACGCGCCCGCCGAATCCGAAACGCATTGGCGAAAATCGTCTCCGCCCCGCCCGGCACGCAGTTCGGCAAAGTCACGGCCGTTCGCCAAAGCGCAGACATGCTCCTCTTCGAAACCGGCAGCGCCCAAGTCTATTACGGCCAACGCGTCAGAATCACACGCGATGGCGCAGCCATCGGCGCAGCCATCGTGAATCGCCGATTCACAGGTCACAAATCCGCCGCGGCAAGAATCGAATACAGTCAGGAGGAAATCAAAGCAGGAGACACAGTCGTCGCCGACGAATAATCGAAGCACCCGATCCCGACGGAATGCCGCGCACGTTCGCGACAGCAAACAGAGCCGCGACGGTCAGGGAGTCGGTACCAGCGAATGCCCGCCCCATGTGTAACACAGCAAGACCCGGAACCATATAGGATGCGAAATGGTTTCGAAGGCCAGTGTTACGCCGACATGCATCAGATCGGCTTCGCCAAGATGCCCTAAGCGCCCCCGTGCACGAATCGAATAGGACAAACCGCCGTGGCCGCCAACTGAGTGGCGCCGCGGCGGTTTTCTTTCTTGCTCGCCCAATTCGACTGGACAATGTCAGCACTGTTCGGAAGCTCAACACCGGCCCTGCAACAATTCGCATCAGGGATGACGCGGACAATCGATGACACCCGTCGTCAAATTCTGATGACGGGGATCCGTTCATTGCCGTAGGACGCAATCAAACATGACAAAATGGCCCATCGACTCGGTCGTGTTCGTGGATCACGACCGACAGTTCATTCGACCTTCAGCAACAGACTGTCCAGATACTGCACAACCATTCCGGTTGTCAGCACGCCGTCGTCGAGGACCTTGTCGACCTCGCGCCAAATATTGAGATCCTTACTGAAGTCTTCGATGCCGATGCTGCACGTGAACGTTCCCCAGCCGTTATTCCAGTCAAACTTGCCGCCGATCGGGACTTTGACGCCGAACGGATTCCCCCGGACATATTGACTGAGTTGTGGCGGTAATGAACCCGTCCCCTGGTCCGGCGGCCAGCCACCCTCCTTGGAATTGTAGAGACGGGCG
>JAJDEC010000564.1 GCA_029259995.1 Phycisphaerae bacterium | reverse complement strand
GCGGCGCTTCGAAACCTCGGCGCCAGTCCGGAATACACGGAATACAGCGATGGCGAACACAACGTCTGGGATCGCGTCTATCGCGGCAAGCGCATTTACGAATGGATGCTCAAGCAAACGCGACGTCCCGCCCCGGCCAGGATTGAGTATCGAATGCTTCAGCCGGCGGCCCGAATCTGGTGGCTCCAGCTCCGCGCCGAGGCGGGCATCAAGACGCCCCCGCTGGTCAGCGCCGAAGTCAAGGGAACGGATGTCACGCTGCTGACACACGGAATCGACGCGTGGGTCATCGCATCCGCCGGCGAACCCATCGTCCCCAATGCGCCAATCAAACTGACCTGGAACAAACAAGTCGTCTTCGAAGGGAAATTTCCCGGAGTGCTCAGAATTTTGCCGCCGCCGACAACCGATGCGACGACGCAGCCATCCGCGAGGGTTGATTGAACCGCCAAGCGGGAATATCAAGCCGGCGGCACGACGCAATCGCGTCGCGCCGCCGGTGGAATGACGCCAGGCCCCCACTCCAGAGTGCCTATTCGTCGTCCGTCTCGGCTTCCATCCCATGCATGTGCGTCATTTCAAATTCGTCCAGCACGGCAATCTGCCCGTCCGTCAGGATGGCACGGAACGCCACTCGCGCCGCCTCGTGTTCCGCTCGCACGGCCTCGCGCAGCGCCGTTCGAATCGCGTCGATGGCCGCTTGTTGTTCATCTGACAGATCGAGCAGCTCGGCGAATTTTGACGACAACGAACCCGGACCGCCGCGGCGATGTCCGACGTGTCGTGACGCCGCATCGTCCGAATCGTTCCCCGCAGCGCCGAATCCATCCGGTCGCAGGCTGTCCAGCATCGCCAGCTGTTCCTCTGTCAATTCGGCGCGGATATCCGCTTTCGCCGTCTCGCGCAACGCTTGAATCGCCGCGTGCATATCGCTGAAGATCGTGTCGGCCTGAGCCTGCTGATCGTCCGTCAATTCCAGCAGTTCATTCAGTCGTGCCAGGCGGCGCATGCCGTGCGGCGGGCCGCCGAATCCGAATCCACCGATCGCCGGCCGATGGGCACGACGCCCCATGATCGAATCGACGCCGTCGTCGAACGCCGTCGCGCTCAGGCTGCCCGTGTCGAACATCGCCTGCAAATCCTCGATCGCCGCGATCTGGTCGTCCGACAATCCGTCGCCCGGCTCGCTCGAATTCGTCGCGAATGCGTCAAATGCCGACGCCAGATCGCCCGACGTCAGCACGCTGAGCACGTCGCCGATCGTCGAATCCACCGTCAGCCCCGTCCCGCAGCCGTGAAGGCCAATCCCTGCGCTCGCGGCGCCAAAAAACAAGAATCCCGTAAATCGGGCACGCTTCGTCATATCGAGTCCTTTCGTTGCGAGGGTCGAAGACCGTGTAAAACGCCGCACGCGTCAAACGAAGCAGTCTCCCGCGACGGAGCCTGCCCGTAGATCGTCATTGGCATTCAAGTTCGCGTTCGCGAAGCACATTACGATTCCTTACACTCGGAATCGATATGCATACGAGGGAACAACGTTGAGCCCTGATACACTATTGCAATGAATCGCAGTGAATTGGCAACGAACTGAATGACGGACGCACGACTCCTGATTATTGACGACGACGTCGAACTCTGCGATCTCCTGCGCGAGTATCTCGAAGGCCAGAAGTTCCTCGTCGAGGCCGTCCACGATGGCGAGTCCGGCGCCGCCGTCGCCCTGGAAGCCCGACACGATCTCATCATCCTCGATGTCATGCTTCCCGGAATCAGCGGCTTCGAGGCCCTGCGGCGGCTACGAGGCCGAATCAACACGCCCGTCCTCATGCTCACGGCCCGCGGCGAAGATGAGGATCGCATCGTCGGTCTCGAACTCGGCGCCGACGACTACATGCCCAAGCCCTGCAACCCGCGCGAACTCGCGGCACGAATCCGCGCCATCCTCCGCCGCGTCAATGATCCGACGCGATCCCAGCCGTCGCCCGCCGCCCCCGCACGAATCGTCGTCGAAGACGTCGGCATCAACGTCGCTTCTCGTGAAACGCAACTCGACGACCAGCCCATCGCCCTGACGAGTTCCGAATTCGATCTGCTGACGCTGCTGCTGCGATCCGCCGGCTCCGTCGTCGAGCGCAGTGACTTGTTCCGCAAAGTCCTGGATCGCGAACCGGATCCATTCGATCGCAGCATCGACATGCACATCAGCCATCTGCGACGAAAACTCGGCCCGCGCAAGGACGGTACGATGCGCATCAAGGCCGTCCGCAGTGTGGGTTATCTGTATGCTGTCGACGCCCCCGTCGCTCCGCCGAGCGAGGACTGATTCATGCGGCGCATCTTTCTCCGCTTTTTCTTCACGATGCTCGGGGCAATGGTCTTCGCGTTCATCGTTGTCCTCGGATTGACGTTCTGGCTGATGCCGACGCCTCCCAGCGCCGAACTTCGCGACGTCATTCGCCCCATCGCCGGCCTGATCATCCTCATCCGAACCGTTCCGGGGCTCATCTGCATGGCCGCCGTCTGCTACGTGCTCGCACGCCAGATGGCGCGACCGCTCGAACATCTCAGAACCGCGATTCGCCGATTCTCGGCAGGCGATCTCCAGCAACGCGCGTCGCCGGCGCTCGGCCGCCGGCGCGACGAGATCGGTCAGCTCGCGCGCGACTTCGACGCCATGGCCGAACGCATCGCCGCGCTGCTCTCGGCGCAGCAACGCCTGCTCAGGGATATCTCCCACGAACTCCGTTCCCCCCTCGCCCGACAGCAGATCGCGATCGGCCTGCTTCGCGAACGGATCGAGGATGCGAAATCGATCAACACGATCGATCGCATCGAGCTCGAGGCCGAGCGGCTGGACAACCTGATCGCCGAACTGCTGACGCTGGCCCGACTGGACAACGATTCGGAACACGACGCCAGAACTTCGTTCGATCTCGCCGAGATCGTCCGGAGCGTCGTCGCGGACGCCAATTACGAAGCCACGCGCCGCAATCGATCGGTTCGCCTGCTGGACTGCCAGCCCTGCCGAATCGACGGGACCTGCGCCGTGATACGCCGGGCCATCGACAACGTGGTCCGCAACGCCGTGCGACACACGGCCGACGGCTCGACGGTCGATGTCACGCTGGAATCCGGGGCCGTCGCCCGCCTGCGGGTCCGCGATCACGGGCCTGGCGTCCCCGACGACACGCTCGGGGATATTTTCCGGCCCTTCTATCGGCTGGACGATGCACGCGATCGAAACGCCGGCGGAACCGGGATCGGCCTGGCCATCGCCCATCGGGCCGTCCACCATCACGGCGGGCAGATCACGGCTCGAAACGCCCCGACCGGCGGTCTGGAGGTGGAAATCCTGCTCCCGACGTGCCGCCCGGCCGACGAGACGCACGAAATCCCGACGCCGCCTGTCGAACCCTGAGGCGGAACTGGATATGCTGGTGGCGATTCAACGACCAGAGACGTTCCGGAAGAAAAATTCCGTCTGGACAATAACGCCGGCGGAATTCACGTTATACACAGTGTTCCAGAACCGATGCGCCCGAGATGCGCAACTTGATCGCATACACACAAGTCACGATCGAAAGGCCGAATGATGCTACGCCACACACTCTTCATCGCATTTGCCATGGCGGCGATCCTTGCTCCGACAGATTGGTTGCAGGCGCAAGACGAACCCAGGGAACGTCCCGCCCAGGACGAGCGGCGCGGCGGACTTGGCCAGGGGGAAGGTCGCCGCGGGGATGGTCAACGCCGACAGGGTCGGCGCGGTCGCGGTCCCGACATGGAGCAGTTCTACGATCGCGTCACGCAGGAGCTGGCGCTCGACGAGCAGCAGCAGGCGCAGATCGAAGAGATCCGGGCCGCCCAGCGCGAGCGCATGGAGGCTTTTCGCGAACGCCGCAGCGCCATTCGACAGGCTGAACAGGACGGCGACGAACAGCTGGCCCAGCAGCTGCGCGACGAGATGCGCTCGGAATTCGAACAGAACGTCGGACGCCGCCGCGGCTTCATGGAGGAGACCGTCCAGTCGATCGACGCCATCCTCACGGAGGATCAGCGGGCGCAATTCACGACGATGCGTGAAAACATGCGCACCGAACGTGAGACGCAGATGCGCGAGCGATTCGAGCAGCGCTACGATCGGCTGGCCGAGGAACTCCAGCTTGATGACGACCAGCGGCAGGTCCTTGAAGACGTCAAGGCCGGCCAGATGGAGCGGATGGAAGCTTTCCGCGATCGCTGGCAGGCTGTTCGCGAGGCTTATGACGACGGCGACGACGCCTTGGGCGACGAACTGCGAGAAGAACTCGTCTCGGAAATGCGCGAAGGCGGCGGCCCGCGACAGTTCGTGAATGAAGTCTACGAGGAACTCGATCCCGTCCTGACGGACGAACAGCGCGAGATCGCTGCCGAGCTTCGCGCCGAGCGCGAAGATCGCCGTCGCAATCGCGGCGATCGACGACGCGAGGCGGCGGCGGAGGCCGGCCAGCCCGATGCGGCCAATCCGAAGCCGACGTCGCCGGAAGCTCAAATCATGGAGCAACTCAACGGCGATCGACCGGCCATGACGGCCGGACGCGAAGAGGATCTTGCGTCCACCCTCGACATGACGGACGAGCAGCAGGCCGGCTATGCGGCGCTCCAGGCCGCCCGCCAGCTCGAATCCAAGCAACTCGCTGACACGATCACGCAGGTCGAGGCGAAGCTCGCGGCTGCAAACGCGGAAGGCGATGAAGCGAAGATCGAAGCCCTGTCTCGGCAACTGGCGGACCTTGAAACGCTCGCCGAGACGCAGGAAAACGCCTTTCATCAGTCCGTCAACAACCTGCTCAGTGACGATCAGAAGGCCGTCTATGCGGACTACCAGGCCGACCTGCAGGTCGCGAATGAACTGAAGGACATCCCCGCCGATCTGCGGACGGTCCTCCGCGCCGCCATGCGGCTCAAGCTCGATCGCACTCAGAAGGGGCAGGTACGCGACATGATGAAAGAGGCCCGGAAGGACCTGCGAGCCGCCCGCGCGACGGACAAGAAGAATCGCGATCGCGAACGCACGGCCGAAAAGGCCCTCGCCGGGCGCTACAAGACGCGCATCCGCAACCTCCTGACGACGGAACAGTCACTGAAGTACACAGAGCACCTGGACAAGATGACGCCGCGAAAGACCAAACGACCGACGCGCGGCATCTGATCGGCGCGCAACCACAAGACAAGTCAACGCATCAGGACGCCGGCGATTTTCGCCGGTGTCTTTTTTTGGTGCATCACGGAAGTTCGCGGCCTTCTGATGGCGCCTGCGAAAGCGATCGGACTCCGTCCCGATTGGGACGCATTGAGAATAGCCCACCCCTTTCCAAGGGTGGGATGACGATGCATGCGCAACGAACCTGCCGTCCTGGATGGACGGCGCGACGACCGGAGCCGCATTCAACCCGTCCCGCCGGGACGGGGAATCGTCTGATTGGGCCGAAATCCCCCCGTTGGAAACGGGGGGCTATTCTCGCTGGATTCCTCCGGGATCCTTCCAATTGAGATTGACGCACGCGCCATCGTGACGCAACGAGCGCCTGGACATCCGTGAAGCATCCTTTTCTTGTGCCCTGACGCAATAACGGCGCTTCGAATCCCGCTAACGTTGCGACGGGCATTGCGTCTGACCCGCAGCGGCGCGGCGATCGCGCCGCGCTCGACAATCGCGGCCCGCCCCATTGAAATGCCACGCAACCTCGACTCTGAAGGGAGACGACGAATGACGAAGCGCCTCTGCCGCCTGCTGATCCTCTCGATCGCGGCCCTCTCGATGAACACGGCCTGCCTCTCCATCAACGCCCCGGAACGCATCGATCTCGGTGGCCGCGGCGATCGCAACCATCGCTCTGATCGCGATCGGGATGATCGCAAGGATCGCGACGACGACCATCGCGACCGGGACGATGATCGTTACGACCGCGATGATGATGACGACGATTAGGCGCGTCCGTCTCGCGATTCATGGCATCGGCATCATGAATCATCGTGTGGAACCGGCGACTCGCCGGTTCAGCGAAGGCCGAATGCCTGAGTGACCGACAGCGGATCATTCCGCGCTCCGACGCATTCACCACCGCGCCGGCGGCCGGCATGGCGACAGAGCGCTGCAACCTTGGAACAGAGCGCCACGACCTTGCGGCAAGGCATCGCAACCGCAAAGCGTCGCGCCGCGACCTTGAAGCAGAGCGCCGCAATCGCGAAGCGTCGCACCACAACCCCGCCGCGTCACGCAAAAACCGCCGACGCCGCCCCGAACAGCCCCCATCGGCGAGCGCCTCCTTTCGGCTTTCAGCGTTTCGGCTTTCGGCTTTCCCCCCCGCCCAGGATCCGCTTGAGCACGGCCCGGGGAAACACCTGCTGCCCCGTCATCCCGGTCGCGACGATGCGGCCGTCGCGCGTACACACGACGTCGCAATCCAGTTCGCGATCCGTCACGCGCGTCGCCGTCGCCGTGACGGTCACTTCAGCCCCGATCGGCGCGGGCGCGACGTGGTCGCAGGTCACGCGACTGCCGACGCCCTCTTCGTCCGGTTCCAGGTAGTCGACGAGCACGCGCCGACCGGCCAGCTCCATGTAGTGCACCAGCGTCCACGTCGCGCAAACGCGATGCACGACGACGCCGTCGAAGTCGGGACACATCGTCTCGGTCACGACGAACGACACGTCGCGCGAAACACCGACTTTGAGTTCTGGCTTCATGCGTTGCTTGCTCGCCAGGTTGAGATGCAGGGGCGTTCGTTATGTATTGCACAGACCTCTGGCCTGCGACGAACCGGCGAGTCGCCGGTTCCACAAGGGAGTATACCTCGATCCTGCAGCGGCACTATTCAATCACCTTCGCATTCCGCCGCCACATCTCGGGCTTTGCCCGGCTTGTTGCGCGCCGCTTGGTTTGTTTGCGCAGCGTCGCATCATCCGCCGCGAGGATCTCCGCCAGCACGGGGAAGGCGGCCGCCGCATCGGCCGGCGCGAACCGCGGCTCGGTCGTCTGGACGTCCCAGTGGTTGAACGGGCAGACAGTCTGGCAGTCGTCGCAGCCGTAGACCCAGTCGCCCAGCTTCTCGGCCAATGCCGGATCGATGTCGGCCCGATGCTCGATCGTCAGATAGGAGATGCACTGGCTCGCATCCATCTCGTAGGGTTTCGGAAAGGCGTCCGTGGGACAGGCATCCAGGCAGCGTGTGCACGAGCCACAATGGTCGACCATTGGCGCCGTCGGCGTAATGTCCAGATCCGTCGCCATCACGCCGAGAAAGAAAAACGAACCGAGCCGCGGATGAATCGCCATCGTGTTCTTGCCGATCCAGCCCACGCCCGCCGCCATCGCCAGCTCCCGCTCGACAATCGCCGCCGTATCCACGCAGATGCGAAACTGAAACGTGCGACTCAGCTGCGACTCGAGATCCGCGGCAACCGCCTGCAGTTTCTCGCGGACCACGACGTGATAGTCCTCGCCCCAGGCGTACATCGCGACTTTGCCACGCCGGCGCTCGTCATCCGCCGGCGGCGCGGGTGGCGGCTGCGCGTAGTTCAGCCCGACGACGAGCACGCTGCGGGCCCACGGCAGCCAGCTTGTCAGATCCAGACGTGAGTCGAGATGTTGATGGAGATAGGCCATCGTGCCCGCGCGACCGGCGGCCAGCCAGTCGCGCAAGTAGTCGCCGCGCGGCATCGGTCCCGCCCGGCAGACGCCCGACACGTCGAAACCGACCCGATCCGCGGCCGATTGGATCGCCTGTTGGATTTCCTGAGGCGTCACGATTCACACACCCGGACCTGGGAACTTGGCATCCCGTCACCATCGCCCGCATCCCGCCATCGACCCATCCGCGCTCCACGCCGTCGGCCGACGGATCGTGTCACACGGGGCCGGCGGCGGCGATTGACAGCGTTCTGCGCGATTCGTATTGTCACGCCCCTGACGCCGACTGACTGAGCACCTTGTACACAGCTTCCGGGATGTTTGCCATGCCGTTCAATTTTGACTGGTGGTTCGACGCACCTTACCGAGATCGCACGGATGAGGCCCGCCGCCGCTGCGCGATGAACCACTTTCATCCGATGACGCCGGAAAAGGCGGAAAAAGACAAGAAATTCAAGAAGTTTCTCGAGGAGCTCGAGGTCCGGACCATCGTCTACCTGCGCGACGGCTTTTCCTACGAAATCAAGGACATCATCGAGCAGCCGACGACCACGACGATGACCTTCGAATGCATGCCCGCCGACGAGGCCTACAAAGTCGGCTGCTTCGTGGTCACGATCCCCTTTGAGGACATCGTCCGCGTGGAAGTCTTCGCCGTCCATCCGTCGGAAAAGCCGGAAGACATGCCCAGCATCAAGGGTTTTGCCAGCGCCCAGATGACGCCGCCGCCGCCCCCGCCCAAGGAGCGACAGTCCCGCTCCGACAGCGCGGAATAACCCGCCGACGTGTATCTGACCTGTTTTCCACTCGCGCCCGGGCCCGATCCGCGCCGCGGTGCAAATGGCGGTAACGACCGTTCGCGGCGTGTCGTCGCCGTGCCGGGGCCGGCGTCCCTGGACAAAATCGGCCTCATATTCTCATCCGACAGCTGGCCGGTTCCGCGTTAAGCTCAATGCCAACGGACGTTTGACTGCCTGGGACCGAACGATCCGAGATCACTGGACCCGAATTCGATCCAGGTCAGAATATTCATGGCGGGCATCGCAATGCGTCTTTGTTAGGACGTTGCGACGCCTGCGGGGAACGTAGGGTTCCCAACCAATCTGCAGAAGGAGTGACTGCCGTGAATCGCCGCCTCTCAAATCCAAATTCGCAACGCACCCGACCGATTGCCTTGTCGCTGATGGCTGCGGCCGTCCTGCTTGCCGGCGCTGCGTCGGCGCGGGCCGATGTCGTCGCCGTGTTCAAGCTCAGCGGAGCCCTGGCGGAACAGCCGTCGGAAAATCCGCTCGCCGTCCTGATGGGCGAAGAAGCCCCGATGGACATGTTCACCCTGCTCAAGCGCCTCAAATCCGCGC
>JAJDEC010000563.1 GCA_029259995.1 Phycisphaerae bacterium | reverse complement strand
GCGACGTCGCCTGCCGGCGCTGTCGTCACGTTTCGAGACGGCACATCCGACTTGTCAGGCGTCAATGGAATCGAGGCGGCCGTCGTCGTGAAGACGATTCCGAGAATTGCCAGCAGCTTGAGTTTGCCGATCGTGGAGCCCACGGCGGTCATCCCTCCAAAGAATGCAGGACCTGCGATGACGAAACTCGCTGATCGGGAGTTACCGGTCGTCGCTGTGTGTCGTGGATTGAATTGTCCCCAATCCGTCGATTCCGGGTCAAACCCTGCGGGCGTGATGTCCCCGAATGCTTCCCTATCAGGGAAATCGTCGTAACGGGCAAGAGACTCTCGCATCGAGTCCGACCGACGATGGCCCTGTCGACCTAGAAACGTGATTCTCGGGCGTATCTCACGGGAAGATCGGGCCACAGGGATCGGCCCTTGCTGGCGGCATTTCAGGCGTCAAGAAAATCGGCCGGCAAAGTGAGTCGGTCTCACTTCGCCGGCCGAAATCGTTTTTCAGAAACGCCGCGATGGGCGTTGGCCTTACCAGGAATACCGGACTGTGTACGTGACTGTCTTTTCGCCGTCGGCGGGAATCGTGACGGGGAAGTGAATGGTTCTGGAGTCGAGTTTCTCGAAGTCACTGCTCTTGCGCGTGATCTCCCAGTTGCTCCAGCGATAGAGCGATTCTCGAACGATGACCTTCTGTTCCGTCGGCTTGTGATTGCGAAGCGTGATTTCGAAACTCTCCACGATGCGTTTGACGCCGCTCGTGTATTCGTAGTCAACCTGCTTGCGTTCGCCGACGACGTCGAACGACTGGCCGAGCTTGATGAGGACTGTCTCATCCTTTGCCGTGTGATCGATGAGATCCTCACCGATGAATTCGAGTGTGTCGTCGGCATCGTCGCGCTGATAGACGCGAATCTTGCCCTTCGGCAGTGGGCGGCCAAGCTGGTTATTCTCCGCGTTCGTGAATTTCAGGTAGACGTCCACTTTGGTATTGGAATTCGTTCCGAGATTGCGATCACTGGCGGGGGAACCGAATCGCCAGTGGCCGGACTGGGGTTGACCAAAGTAAACAAGTGTTTTCTCGACGTTGACGTCTCGCGCCGTCGGGAAGAGCGTGATCTGCTGCGTGGTGTTGGAGGCGATGTCTGTGCGTCTCGGCAGCGTGTAGAGATGGTACTCGAAGAACGACTTCTCCTCGAAGCCGCTGTCGGCCATTGCCGCGCTGCGCATGCGCTTCGATTCGACTGCATACATCGGCTGGGCCGGCTCGATCCGCTGCACGTCGCCCGCGATCAACTTGAGGCGGGCGTTATTGAACGTGGCGCCGGATAAGTTGAGCAGGCTGACCCATGCGCCGATGTCTGCCTTCGTGCTGTCGTCATTGATGACGAGGTTGTAGTCGGCGCGCCACGTGATGCCGCTGGTCTGGTACGTGGTTCGGAATTTGTGATCGCCGCCGGCGTTCGTGTCGATCTTCCAGAGCAGCGTGGGACGCGTGATCAGACCTTCGGGCAACTCGCCGAGCTGGATGGACTGGCCGAGACCGTCGACGACGCGGATGCCGGACTCAGTCTTGATCACGAGGCTGTTGTCAACGGAGGACAGGAGCGTGCCTTCAACAAATTCCGTCGTATCGCCCATCTGGACGTAGACGCCGATTTCCTGATCGATATAACGCTCCAGCATCTTGGCAGGACTGACGAGATCGAATCGGAAGTTCTGCTCGAGGACGGCCGTGTTGTCCGGATGCGACAGGTCCGTGAAGCTGACTGTCGTCGGGTCGATGAATTGTGCGACGTCTGTAAACTGAAGTTCGTTGATACCCGGCTGGAGCGTTGCGTTGCGAATCTCCTTGACAACGGCGTAACCAGGGACGCGCCAGACGAAATTCGGATCGGCGCCCATCCGTTGCTGAGCAATGTAACGCTGGGGATCAAATTCGGCGGCATCGGCACTGGAGTAGACCGTCACAGAGGGGCCTTCGTTCGCGTCCGTCGGCTGGGCGAATGCGGATGTCGTGATGAGGAGTGTCAGTGCGAATGGGATTCGCATGATGGTGTTTGAATCGGGGCGCATGGTCTTCGAATCTCCTTTGGGTTGACTGTCGGGCGTGTCGATCGGCGACCGGCTCGCGACGTTTCATTTGACGCGGCGGGGCGGAGTCAGTTCCGTCTTCGCTTCGAATCGCCCCATCGGGATCGTAAGGCGCGAGATGGGGAAACGCACGAATCCGTATTTCCGGTCCGCCGGTGCCTGATTCGATGCGTTGCCCGTATCATTGCGGGCCTGAAGTGCGAAAGTCGCATACGAGTCGGTGTTTGAAGGGATTTGTGATGATTGTGGTAATGCAGTCGGGCTGTGCTCAGGCGGATGTCGATCACGTTGTCGGTTTGATTCGAGAATTAGGCCTGACGGATCACGTGATCGTTGGTACGGATCGGACCGTGGTCGCGGCCATTGGCGACAAGCGCGGCGTCGATATGTCGGCGTTAGAGACGTCACCGATGGTGGATCGAATTGTGCCGATTCTTGCGCCCTACAAAGTGGCCAGCCGCGAAGTGAAGAAAGAGCCGTCGGTGATACCGATCGGTACGGGCGGCGCGGCAGTCGGCGGTCAGAAAGTCGCAGTGATCGCAGGGCCCTGCAGCGTTGAAAATGAGAAGCAGCTGATGGCGGTCGCGGCGGCCGTGAAATCGGCGGGGGCTGTCGGATTGCGGGGCGGTGCGTTCAAGCCGCGGACGAATCCCTACGACTTCCAGGGGCTCGGCGAGGCGGGGCTCAAACTCCTGGCAAAGGCGCGATCGGAAACGGGATTGGCGATCGTGACGGAAGTCATGAGCATCGACCAGGTCGATCTTGTGGCGGAATACGCCGACGTGCTTCAGATCGGCACGCGGAACATGCACAATTTCAATCTGCTGATTGCGGCGGGGCGGACCGAGAAACCGGTCATGCTGAAGCGTGGCTGGAGCGCCACGTTGCAAGAGTTCCTGCTCGCGGCGGAATATATCATGAGCGAAGGGAATCAGAATGTGATTCTCTGCGAGCGCGGCATTCGGACGCACGAGTCATACGTTCGCAACACGCTGCCCCTGGCGATTATCCCGGCGATCAAGCGGGAGTCGCATCTGCCGATCGTCGTCGACCCGTCCCAGGGAACGGGGCACGCCTACATGGTGCCGGCAATGAGCCGGGCGGCGATTGCGGCCGGGGCCGACGGTCTGATGATCGAAGTGCATCCGGACCCTGAGCACGCGCTGACGGACGGTGCCCAGTCGATCACACCGGCCGGATTCGGCGATCTGATGAAGGATATTCGGTCGATTTCCGGGGCCGTCGGGAGGTCGAGCTAGCCGGAAGACGGTCCGGATGTGGAAACCGGACGGAATATTGCACAGTGAAACGTTTTATCTTCACTCAGTAGCCGCTTGTTTGGTGCATTTTCAGCCGTCACAAGGAAATCGACGTCTACCGTGGTATGCTTGGTACGAGGACGCTACACTAGGGCGTTCTTTCCGACAGGGGATTGGTATCCGGTAATGCGCCGGCTCTTCGAACGCGAATACGAGTTTTGGTCGTAAACCGGGGCGACACGCGTCGCCTAAAATCATTGGCAAGAACTGGGATGGATTCATTCGGAGGCGGGATGCAGCCGAATGATTGCACGGTGGTGGACCGTCGCAAATGCGGGAATTCGCAGATTGGCTGCGGCTGCTCCATTCGCTATTTGAATCGTACACTGGAGGTCTAGCAAAATGGAAATCAATCAACGCCGACCTGGTCGGTCGGGCTTCACACTGATCGAATTGCTGGTCGTGATCGCGATCATCGCCGTTTTGATTAGTGTGCTTCTGCCGGCGCTCGCAAATGCGCGGGCGGAAGGAAATCGATTGAAATGTCTGGCGAATCTTCGATCCATCGTACAGGTTGCACAGACCTACGCGAATGACGATCCGCGCGGCGTTTTGGGCCCGATTCACCAGAACGCCCAGGGATTTGCCGGTGAAGGCTACGCCGAATACGGCGGAGGCGCCGGCCTGATGCCGTTCACAGGTTGGGGCGACGAGTTCGATCCGAACACGCGGCCGTTCAACAAGATCATGTACGGCATCGGCGATATCAATTCGGCGACGACGGACGCGGGCGATTTCGGATCGTTCAAGGAATACCAATGTGCGGGCGAGGAGCTGGGATACCAGCCGCCGCCGGCGCCGGGAAACTTTGATCCGCTTGAGACGGGCAAGCCGTATTTCGCAGCGAATGGAACTGCCTACCGGATGAACAACCTGACGACGACCAATGGCAAGATCTGGGGAATCTACGGTCGGCCGGTCAGCCGGATTCCTGACTCCGCGGCGACTGTCGGCTGGATGGAGTCCCGCGCGTTTCAGACGATGTTATCGAATGAACCGAGCCCGTTCTTCCTGGGTACTGAAGTGGAATTGACGGGATACCATCGCAAGTTGGGTTTCTTCAACCTCGGGTATTGCGACGGTCACGCCGCGTCCGGGGACATGGGGATCGGTTCCTATCACGATGACGCTGGATCGACATTCGAAGGACAGGTTTACATTCGCGGCAGTTGGGGGCGAATGGACTGTTTGCCGGATGAGATTTATGATGACACCGATATCTGATTCCGTAGTCTGTAGCGAGGTTTTGACATGAATCGAACGGCTGTCATGGTTGGGGTCCTTGTGGTGCTTCTCGGCATCGCGGGTTATGTGTGGTCGACAAGCGGCGGCACAGAAGTAGACAAGTCATTCGAATCCATGAAGCAGGCGTATGTCTGCCCGCATTGCGGCGGGACGTTTGAGCTGACCGGCGCTGAGACGACTGCGTCGATCGAGTCCCACGGCGGGATCATCTGTTCTCTGTGTTCCAAGAACATTGACGACTTCATCAGTGCGAAGGCCAAGCCCGAATTGTTGGGCGGATCCGGCGGCGATGAACAGCTCGGCGATGACGAGCCGGATGAAGACCAGCCGCCAGCGCCTGCCGGTGGTCGCCGGAAACGCAACGGCTAGCAACGTCTGACGCATGGATCGTCGTCAGGGCTTGCCACTGAACCTGCATACCAGCAGAACACAAATTCAAAGACCGAAACTTTTGAGGTTTCGGTCTTTTTTGTGTCTAATAAGTAAAACGAGTTACTTGGGTCAAATCGGAGATTCGCGATCATGCGGTATTGTTCGGCATTGTTTGTTGTCTGCGTGATTACGGCTTTCGTTCCGTCATCGGCCTTCGCCGAATCCGTTCACTTCTCCTATCTATGGCACATGGAACAACCGATCTACTGGCCGGCGCAGCAGGCATCCGGCGCGGATCGCTATGAGCGAGCCTGGGAGTCGATCCTGCGAACGGATGCGGGGGCGACGAACCCCGAGAATGACCTTCGAGACATCTTCGGCAAAGCCGATCGCGTGGCGGGCTATCAATACCGAACGCGGGATTCCGTTGATCTGATCCGCTGGGCTGCCGAAGCCGGGGCACAGATGAGCTACTCCGGTGGCCTCGTCGAGAACATCTTCAGCCTCGGCAATGCCAATCAACTGGGCTACTCGCCGAGCTGGCATCAGTCGATTCGACAAGCGCGAAGCTGGACAACATCCGGCGGTCATCCGCGTATGGACGTCGTCGTCTTTCCGTTTCATCATCCGCTATTGCCGCTCGTGGATGAAGCCACGGTTCGCAAGGAGATTCAGCTCTACAAGGCGGTCTATGACGACGCCTGGGGCGCGTCACCGGGCATGAGCCGCGGGATCTTTCCGCCGGAAATGGCCTTTTCGACGCGGCTGATCAAGCCGATGGTCGAAGAGGGACTCGACTGGGTCGTCGTTTCGAATGAGCACATCTCGCGCGCCTGTGACAATTTCCCCGTCGTGCTTGGCAGCGGCGGCATCAATTGTGATCCGCCCAACGCGGCCGATCAGCGGAATCCGTCGCAGAACGACTGGTATCGCGTGAACATCTCGCGCGGCTGCGCGCCTGTGAATGCGTATCCCTATTCGTACACGCCGCATCGCGCGAAGTACATCGACCCCGCGACGGGAACCGATTACTCGATGGTCGTCATTCCCGCGGCGCAGGCGATCAGCTGGGAGGACGGCTACAACCCGATCGGTCTCGGCCACTTCGACGCCCTGAATGCGAGTAATCCGGCGGGGCGACCGCAGCTGGTGCTGATGGCGCACGACGGCGACAACG
>JAJDEC010000562.1 GCA_029259995.1 Phycisphaerae bacterium | reverse complement strand
TTTTGCCATTTCATCGTCGCGTTTGTTTTTCTGAGCGCGACGACTTATTCCGAGCCGGTCATCACATTCAAGCGTGATCCGCGTGACGTGGGTCGATTGCGAAAGTGGCTTGTCGCGCTCTGGGTCCTGATTGCCGCGACGTTTCTGCTGGCGTTTGCGAATAGTCGGCCGCCGGATATCGAGGGCGCGGACTGGATCGGTGGTGTGACGGGGACGCTGGCGACGACGGGCTGGATCGCGCTCCTGCTGGTCTGGCTGGGTGCGATTGTGTTTGCGTTGTCGCGCGGCGTCATTGCGTCGGCGCGATCCGTGCGTTTTCGGCACTTGATGGTATTCACGGGGGCAAGTGTCTTCGTGCTCATGCCCGTGCATCTGTTGCAGCCCGAGATCCTGAAGTCGATTCTGCTGCGGGTGATTCGATGGGATCATCGCGTACCGTTGGCGTTGTGGGCGGATCATCTTCGGCTGTATGCGGGCATCCTATTCATCAAGGGCACGATTCCCGTCGGTATTGCGACGGGCCTGGCGATTGTTCAGGCGATGGTCAGTGAGCGATCCGAGGGGCGATGGCGGCCCTGCCTTTTTGTGGTGCTTTTTTACATTCCGCTGCTTTGCTTTCTGCCGCTTCGCCAGACGTTCTACCTGATGCCGATCTATCCGGCGCTGATGATTCTGACGGCGGCGATGGTGGTCGGTACCACGCGCTATAGCTTCTCGCTCGGGCCGGGATACGGTGTTTTTGCAGGCGTGCTCGTGGCCGTGGGGCTCGGAAATCTGGCGATGGAGTCGCGGGCGGTTCATCCGGATTACCATCTGTATGGATATGCGACCGTCGGAGATCGATGGCTCGGGGCGGAATCGCGGGGGTATCGCAATCTGATTCAGACGCCCAGCGACGGCGTCGTGTCACTGATTCACTGGTGCAATACGACGGACCAGATTCGCGAAGGCGATCGGGTCCTGAGCTATTTGTGGGAGGATCGCATCATCCGGGCGTCGCTCGATCCGGATCGCGCGTTTCGATTCATGCCCCGCGGCGTGACGGAGTTGTCGGATGAGGTACCCCTGCCGCCGTCGATCATCGAGGCGGATTTCATCCTTTTGCACATCAACAATCTGCTGGGATATGGCGATCGGTCGCCGGATCATCCTGACATGGGGCTGCTGGAAAAGCACTTTGAGAAGGTGTTCAAGGTTGTGCGCGGGGGAACGGCGCGACCGCTCGAAGTGGCGTGGGTCTATCGCCGAAAGCACTGATATTGCGGCTCAAACGCGTACTTTCGCGTGGGACGGCGGCCGAAATCCGTGATTGGCGGGGGGTTTCGCAACATTTTTTTCAAAAAACGCCCAAATAGTAAGGGGTTTCGCGTGAATTCGCCGAAAGGAGTGGTACATTCAATCGCGTTGAAACGACCGCAATGGGTGCGGTCGCCACGGATGGAAGAATACGTTTCACAAGAAGGAGTCGCGCCATGGCTGCCCGAACCGCAAAGAAGAAGACCACGAGACCGGCTGCGAAGAGCGCCAGCAAGACGATGACGAAGTCGGCCCTGATCAATCATCTGGCCGAGAAGAACGAGATGACGCGCAAGGAAGTCGTCGCATTCATGGATACGCTGCTTTCGACGGCGTACAAGGAAGCCAAGAACGGCTTCACGCTTCCGGGCATCGGCAAGCTCGTGCTGGTCAATCGCAAGGCTCGCATGGGCCGCAACCCGGCGACGGGTGAGACGATCAAGATTCCGGCCAAGAAGGTCGTGAAGTTCCGCGTGGCGAAGGCCGCGAAGGATGCGATTCTGCCGGGCAAGAAGTAAGCCGGCGCGCATGCTGATCGGCGGATGCCGATCGGATGACAGAATATTGCAAGAGTGGCCCCCGTGCGGAAACGCGCGGGGGTTTTTTTGTTGCGCAGATATTCCGAAACGCCGGAGCATCAGTTCGCTGAATCGATCGGATCACCCAACTCGATCACTTCGACGGTAATCCGTTTGGTCACAGGGCCTTGGTAATTCGTGAGGAGTTTGACATCGAAGAATACGGACTGGCTGGGTTGGATCCACGACTTATCACGCGCACAGGTTCCGCAGCCCGGATTGATCAACTGGACGCGGACTGGGCGATCGCAGATGTTTTCGATCTCAAATGCATGCCATAGTGGGCGATCCGGACCGCCGCGGATGTGACCGAATTCGTACACGGGTTCGCGGCATTGGATGTAGGCATTCTCGGCGGGTATCTGGTTTGCGCAGGTGTTGGGCGGGGAGACGAACCCGGGCGGCATCGCCGGGCGGGCCATGCCGAATTGGAAAAGTCCTGATGACGCACTTGTGCCGAGCAATATCTTCGTGATTATTCCTAACGATCGCGGAACGATCTCAGCGAAGGTTGAGTACATGCATGTATTCCCATGAAGGTCCGTCGCGGTTCTCATCGTCAGCGGTTATGGCCGCGAGCAATCCTGCATGAATCATGCGCCCTGGCGCTTGCGAACGAGGAAACAATTGCGTCACAACAAGATCGGGATTACAGGGCGACTCGTTGCCGGTCTTTTCGCTGGAGCTGTGATCACGCGCCGGCAACGACCCCATGAACAGGTCTGCAGCACTTCGTGGCTCCTGAACGTCGACGAGCACGTCTAATCTCCCTGGCGCCGGCACGAACGATGGACGCGTACAGGGTGCGTAGGTAGAGTCTGAGAATACTAACCAGGTACACGGGGCTGCGGTGAGTTCAATGACAAAGAATCCTGTCGAGGCAGATTCAAATCGGAAATCGTCGAAGCGACGGAAACTGGGATTCCTTGTCATCGGGCTGGTCGCTGCGTCGATGCTTCTTGTCCCGGTCTACCTGTCGATTCGAAATCGTGGGGATTCTTCATCACGGACCAGATCGGAGATCCTCGGACGGATTGAAGCGATCAATCGCGAGTGTCAAATAGCGGGACGGATGGATTTTGACACGCTGGATCGCGTTGGCAAGCTTTCCGAGTCTTACCTTGAGACGTTTACAGATTCCGAGACGGACCAGGCGGCGTTGTACGATGTCTTTGGCGATTCGATCGACCTGTTCGTGATTGCGAATCGTCCCATTCCATTCCTGGCGGATCAGGAATCCGCGATTCTTGTGACGGCTCGGTTTTTTCATCCATTCAATACGTACCTTGTAAATCAAGACGTATCGCCGATCGTTGAGCTATCCGCGTCGATCGACGGTGTCGCAGTCAGGGACATGACGCCCGTGAAACATCCTCAGATGGGCAATCGGCCGGCAAATCAGTTTGAGGCGGGATTCGGTCCCATTGGCCCCGGGCGACACACGATGAGCGTTTGGGGGCGAGTGACGCTTCGTGAAGACAAGCCCGGCGAGGCTCCGTTGGTTCATGAATGGCAATTAAAGAAACGACAAGTCGCGTTTGATGTGATCGACGAGGACATCGCTGACCACGTTGAAATCGACTTGAGTGAGGACGAACTTGATGAGATGCGTTCGGACCTCCGAGCGGACGTTTCGATCCTGAAGAAGCGGCCGGATGACACGACGGAGTCCTTAGCGGTTCGAATCAAGTTTCCGTTAGCCCGGCTGCCGATCGGCGGACGCGTCATTCTCGAGCTTGGCGATGGTCGATGGAAGCACGAATTCAGCTTCCTGAACCCCGGCAAAGAAGGGTGGGTGCGCAGAATTGTCTCGTTTCCCGTGGAGTTGATGCCGCCCTCTGGTGAGTCACTCGATCTTACGATCAGGCTCCTGCCGGATCGCAAGCAAGCCTACTCACAATGCTTCCATCGTATACGAGGCTTGAACGCTGAGTGGAATCGGATTGGCGTCAAGCGAATGAACAATATCGACTCGTCTTCCGATCTGGTAGGCCCCAATCGCGTCTCACGTTGAGGACGACTGCCGCGTGATCGACGCTGTGGACGCCTTGGGTCGAAGGCATTGGACGGGAGGATGGTATGCCATACGTGAATGTTCGAATCACCAAGGACGGTACGACCAAAGAACAGAAGGCGCAGATTGTTCGCGAGATCACGCTGACGCTTCAAAACGTTCTTGGGAAGAAGCCGGAGCATACACACGTCATCATCGATGAAGTCGACGAAGAGAACTGGGGATTCGCAGGCATGCTGACGGACGAGTATCGGCGATTGAATCCGTCGTAGTGCGACGGCGATCGGGATAGAATTGTGGCATGGGCGATATTCGCAAGCAGGCGAAGTACATTCCGGAACTCGGGCGATACGACACGGCGGAAGCGGCGAAGATTGCATGGCGATCGGCGTGGAAGCGTGTCTTCAAGAGTGGTCGATCCTGGGCGATCGGACTGCTGACTCTGGGCATTGCGCCAGCAACAGTTGGTGTGTCCATGCATTTGCTGAGAAGCTGGCTCGGGCTCTCGATTTCTCCAGTCGTGATGAGCGGATTGGTCGGAGGCGTTGTCGG
>JAJDEC010000561.1 GCA_029259995.1 Phycisphaerae bacterium | reverse complement strand
CGAGGCGCCCGTCGCGCGATGCGATCCGTCCCGCGATGGAAAACCCGCTCGCATCTTCCGGCGCATCGATCATGTACGCTTCGATCTCGCGCCGCGCACTGTCCAGCTTCCCGGTTTCGAAATGCAACTCCGCAAGCATTCGCCTGACCAGGGGAACATCCGGCAGCATGTCGAGCGCTTCCAGCAGGACTTTCTCGGCCTCGTCATAACGCTGCGACTGCATATGCTGTTCGGCCATCTTCAATCGGACGTTGCCGCGGAAGTTGTCCCAACGCTGATGCGCCGCCACGCTCTTGTCATCCTTCGTGAAATGGCGCGAGAGAAACGGACTCTCGCGCATGCCTTCGCAACCGGTCGTTCCCGCGACACACATCGCGACGACAGCCCCGATGACTCGGAATCTGCTTTGGAGTGGCATCATGGCGACACCTCCCGCATCGTGTTGACGGGCTTTGAGGGATTCGCCGTGACGGGAACGCGACTGATGTCCCCCGGCTTCCCCCGCGCGCCCTTGGCGCCCGCGCCGCCCTCCAGATCGAGCCAGTCCGGCACATCGAAAGGCGGTCCCGGCCGACCAAACTCTGGCTTGAGCGGTTCGGACTTTTCTTCCGTGATCAATTCCCGTACTGCCGTTCGAATACTGGACGCCTCGGATTCCCAGACCCTTCGACCTCGGATGCGCTCCAGGAGTCTTGCCGCGTGGATATGACGCGGGAAGTGGTTGATGGCGAGCCGCGCATACCAGGCCGCCCCGTCGACATCTCCCTCATCCAGTCGCTTCATCGCCTTGGCGTAATACTGTTCCGCTATGCGCTCGCGACCCAGCGACTGCACGCCGTTTCGCGCCCCGATCCGCTGTCGCTCGACATCCTGATAGAGCTGCTCGCCCTTCGCGAAGTCGTACGGATCCTTCACGATGTGCACCGTCAACAGGATGATGACCTCTTCGCGAACCGTGGAATCCGTCGTGACGCGAAACAAGGGGCCGAATACGGGCAAGTCCCCCAGTCCCGGCATCTGTTCGCGACCCGCCGTCGTGACTTCGCGGAAGAGACCGCCGATCAGGATCGTGTGGCCGTCGTGCACCATGATGTTCGTCGTGACTTCCGTCGTCTGTTCGAACGGAAGATTCGCCGCCGTCAGGCCGCCCGTCGAATCCTTCGGATGAATCTCCATCCGAACATATCCGTCTTCCCCGATGTAGGGGCGAAACGTCAGAATCGTGCCCGTCTCAAGAAACTCCACGGTTTGCGTGGAAGTCGTCTCAGTGAATGTCGTCGTGATGTAGCCGTCGCGGCGTCCGACGATCACCTGCCCGAACTGCTTGTTCAGTGCAAGCACCTTGGGATTCGCAATCACATCCGTGTCCGTGATCGCTTCGAGGGCGCGAACAAATACACCAATCTGGTCCTTGATGATTCCGAACGTGAATCCGCCGCTGGGCACGGCCCCGGCGAAATCCGTTCGCGCTGTCAGCGTCGTGTCGCCGAGCAGCCCCGGGGGCGTCTGCCCCGTCGTGATGCTCTGTGCCGCCGGGCTTGTGCTGTTCAACGTCGTAAAGTCGATGCCGCCGACGACGTTGAAGTCGATGCCCATCGCGTTGTTCTCGTTGAGCGTGGCCCGGAGAATCGTCGACTCGATCAGGACCTGTTGCGGACGCTTGTCCACTTCCCGAATGATGCCCGCCATGCGCTCGACCACGTCGACGTAGTCCACGACGACAATCAAGTCGGACGTCGCGATCGTGTTGCCTTCCGTGTCCGTCGGACCGGCATCGCCGCCCAGTCCGATCGCCGGGTCGGGCGTTCTCGTCACACTGCCGGATTCGCTCTTGAGCGGTTCGATCAATGTCTGAACGGCGGAGGAACTTGCATACGACAATCTGAAAATGCGCGTCACGATTTCTCGTGATTCCGATTTCATCTGCTTGATGTCTTCCAGCGGATGCACGTAGATGAAATTGCCTTCGACGTGATAGCCGAGTCCGTTCGAGATGAGCATCGCGCGCAACGCCTCGTCGAATGTTGCGTCATACAGCGTTGCACTCACGCTGCCGTCCGCGCCCGGCCCGAGAATGATGTTTCGCTTGGTGGGTTCCGAGAGCATGCGCAAGGCGTCCGACAGCGGCAGCCCGGCGATGTGAAGCGTGACTCGATCATCGACGCCGACCTTGACGAACGGCTTCGACGACGACGAGGCATTCAAATCCGACGTCGCTGCAGAATCGGTATTCGACGACATCCGCGATTCGATCGCGACGGAACTCCCCGGTTCCTGGGCCCCGACGCTCCCGATCTGTGCGAGACACAACGACACGGCGATCACGCCGCTTGTCATGTCACGCGCACATGTACTCCATTTGCTATTGCGCCAGTCCATCATCGTCCGTCGCGCCTCCATACGCTTTACGCGCTTATCTGGAGGTTCAATCGGACGTTATGGGATCGCGGTTGTGTTCTATCGAACCTTGAGGATGCGCGTGACGCCCGAGAAAGTGAGCGTGACTTGACGTGTCTCGATCTTCGCGACCGAGAATCCTTCGATCTCGTCGCCCTGATGGACGAGTCGTCCGGAAATATACGCGGAATTGATCGAACCGATCATCGTGGATTGCAGTTCCAGCTCGGAAAGCTTCTGGTCCACAAGCTGCTCCGTGGCGTCGACGCGTCCCTGCAGATCGGTCAAATGCTGCGAAAACCGATCGAGCCACGTAACCTGCCCTGTGCTGCTGCCCTTCTGATCGCTTCGAGGGCGGCTGAACCACGACGGGCTGCGGAATGGATCGCGCGACAACGTGCGCGGCAGCGCCGACATGTTCACATTCCGGGGCTCATTAGCAGGCGCTGCGAGATTCGCGGAACGTCCCGTATTTACCATTCTGGGCGACTGCACTCTTGGCGCCGTCGGGACGACGATCGGCTCCGGTCCGCTCGGGGCGATCACCACGGGCGCGGCGGCGGTTGTTTGCGGCGATTCACCGCCGAACAACATGTTTCCGACGGCGATCAGAAAGACGAGCAGGAGCAACGCCAGCGCCGCTGTCTTCTTCTTCTGCGCCGCAGCGTCCTGCTTCAATCGCTGCACGAGTTGTGTCAGCTTCTCACTCATTCTGATCGCGATCCGGATCGCCCTCCGACGTCAGATCGGCCGAAATATCGCCGATCAACTGATCGTGGTTGAAATGAAACGCCTGCACGACCAACGTGACGGAGAGTCTCGTACTGCGTTCGTCCATGGATTTGACGTCAAATCGTTCGACATAGGCAAGCCGCGGCAGGACCTCGATTGCATCCAGCAACTCAAACGCCTTCTGAAAATCCGACTCGAAGGCAATCTTGACGGGCAGGACGCCCGTCCCGTTCGCCAGTCGCAGATGTTCAGGCAGTTTCTCGCTCATCACGCGCGTTGGCGGCAAGGGTTGCACGTGGAAATCCCGGATCCCTGTCTGTGACATGGCATTGGAAATCCCGTTCAGAAACTCACCCAGCCGACGATCCGACGGCAATTTCTCGCGAAACGAACTGACGTCTTCCGACAAGGCAACCAGTTGCTTGTATACAGCGCTGACATCTCCGACTTCCGCCTGCCTGAGTCGAACGGCCGCCTGTTCCGCGACGATGGCGCCGCGGAGTTCGCCCATCTTCCGCGCACCAGGCATCATCACGCCGAAGCCGAAGCCCGCCGACAACGCCAGCACGATGGCAATCGTGATCATGTTCAGCCGTTTCGCCTTCAACGAACACGCTCCAGTTCCTGGGCAATCTGACACGTCATTCGAAATCGATGGGCTGGCAGCCCGGCGTACAGCGTCGCCTCGCGAACATCCATGTCGACTTCGTAGAATGCCGGGCTCTTGTCCAGCGATGCGGCGAAATCAATGATGTCCGGAACCGATCGCGCAACGCCGATCAACGTCAATCCCCTGCGCATCGAATCCACTTCAACGACTTCCGGGGATGCCGATTGCAGGCCACTTCCAGATCGGGCCCGCGAGAATCCGATTCCCGTGTCCGTCGAACCGTTGTTCTCGACGTCAACGGAATATTCGCTCAACGAAGGTTCGTACAAATGGCAGCCCGTCAGCACGATCGAATCCGGAATCCGTCGGCTCAATTCCCCGAAGACCGTGACGAGACTTCGCGAGCCCGCCAGTTCACCCATCAGATCCTGAAGATTCTTGAGAACAGCCCGCGCACGCTCCATTTCGGACTTTCGGGCTGCGACAACGTCGAGCTCCGCCTTCTGCAACGCAATGTCCGCAATGACTGCTTCGGCGGACTTGATTCGATGTTGATGGCTCCCGAACCAGATCAGGCTGATCGCGAACACGACGACGACGCCGGCAACATGCTTGCGCAAGAGTCGACGCACCTGTCGCTGCTCGTGATACACGGCCGGGATGAAATCGCAATCGTCCGAAACCAACGTGAACTCCCTGGACGCCTAGCCGCGCTGAAGCGACAAGGCCCTTCGCAATGAGGATTGCGCCGGGCCGGCGCCGCCCACCCAACGTGTTCCCCGCAAACCCAGGCCGCCAGCGACGGCCCATGCCGGTTGGAAAACGCGACGATCGCGCCCCCCCATTCGATCGATTCCCAACATGCCTCGAAGCGGATGCCCGATTGTGCACGGAACGTCGATCAGATCGCCGAGCAACTCGACGACTTTCGGTTCCGCCGATTCGCCGCCCACGACAGTCAGGCTTTCCGGCCGACCTCCGCGAAACGTCACGGCGAAATACCGCAGGCACAATTGGACTTCCCGGCACAATCGCTCGATCAGCGGCCGAAGGGCGTCACCGATCGCCGACGCAATTTCAGAAGGCACGGCGTTCGCCGCATCATCCCTTCGACGCGTCGCTTCCATCCGACGAATCCGCAGATCCATCGCTTCCGTTTTGGATACGTCGAGCGTTCGGGCGACGGCGTCATTGAACTGCTGCCCGCCGATGTCGACAACTTTGATAAACGAGATATCCGCCCCGCGCGTAACGATGATCGTCGTCGCCAGATATCCGATCTCCAGGAACACGTTGACGGAGTTCTCGTCCTCGCTGCGGCGCAGGAATCGAACGAAACTCCGGGCGACGGCGCATGGCGTAATGTCGATGGCCGTCGGCGAGAGTTTCAGAGACTCAAGCAGTTCGATCCGCTCGCCGATGCAAGCCGTGTTCGCCGCGAACGCAACGACTTCTTCCTTCTGCTCGTTTCCGTGACGGACTTCTCCAACGTGAATGAACTGGATCTGCACGTCCTCCGCCTCGGCCTCGAATCGCGCCAGGGCCTCAAACAGAACCGCATCCTTCATTTCCTCCGCCGGCATCCGCGGAAGCCGAAGATTTTTCAGCTGCACGTCCGCCGTGCCCAGGGCCGTCGTGATCTGGTTTCCCACAAACGGCGCCGACGACATCACATTCCGAATCGCCGCCCGCACGAGATCGTTCCGATCCTTCGTCGTGTCGTGATCCGGATTGATGGCGCATTGCGCCGCGGCGTGAACCGTCGGCGCCCCCGCGACGTCCGTGATCTGAATCGCGCGAACGAACGTGGTACCGATGTCCAGACCGATCGGATTGGTTTTCCTTGCCCGCCTGATCAATGCCCTGCCGCCTCCGTCGCCTACTCATCACGTCGAGTATCGAATTTAATGCATCCGCAGAACTGAATCCGTCGGCCCCGATACTTCGACGCCCCATTTGTTCTTATCTGCCGCCCAACAGCCCGTTCAGGAGATTCCCGACGGCTTCGAGCAGCCCGCCGTCGTCGCCGCTGTCCGCGCCGGCGTCGTTGCCCGTCGGATCCGTCGTCCGAGCTCGAACGCCCGCATCTTCGCCAACCTCCCGCGTCGAACCGGTTGCCGTGGCGACGCTGTCCTGCGGAATCGATTTGCTCAGCGCAGTCTTCGTCGTGGTCCGCCCCGTCGAATGGGACACAGCGACTTCATATTTCGTCGATCCGCTCTTGATCTGAATCAGCGCATTGACGTCCTGATCGATGGTTCCGCTGCCGTCGAATTGCAATGTGTCGTCGCCGTTGAAATCCACGCCGACGATATCCACACCTCTGAAGTCCCTGGTATTCGTCGTCTCGACAACGTAGGAATCACCCGTTCGATGATGCGCGATGGGAACTGTCGTGTCGGATTGCTTCGCGAGCCAGTACTTGTTATTGACCGGGTCGACCCGAAGCACTGTCGGATCCGTCGGATCCGCAATGCTCCGATTCTGCGCATAGGCGATATCGGATTCGATTCGCGTCGCGAAGTTTCGGCCGCGCTGCGAATCGGCGGCGGACTGGTCCGGCATCGCGGCCACAAACAGAATTGCGGCGACGACGACGACCATCATGATTTCGACCAATGTAAATCCACGTCGATTCATTGTTCTTCCCCTCAGAACCCCATCACCCGGGATGATCAGGGTCGGCCAGTTCTAAGAGCCCGATTTTTTGCGCGAACCGGCAGGGTTCCCCTTGCGCGTATCGGTCTCTTTCATCTCCACCTTGACGCTCTTGGATTGCAGGTGCTCCAGGATCGCCGATAAGTGGCGATTGGTCTGTCGCGCCTCATCAACGATTTGCTTTCGCTGCTTCGCCGTGTCCGGTATTTGTGCATGCGCCGCAGGCAAGCCGACTGGCGCGCGATCGGCCAATTCAACGG
>JAJDEC010000057.1 GCA_029259995.1 Phycisphaerae bacterium | reverse complement strand
CATCGTTCCGAGCCGCGACCGTCAGGGAGTCGGTCGCGCGATGTTCGGCGAAGCGCGCGTGTATTTCGATCAATATTTGATTTTCGACGGACTCTGCGGGGCAGCGCGTTGCCTTGGATTGACGTGCATGTCGGACGGAGGCACGGCCACTTGCTGACGCGCGTGGTTCGGATGCGTGGCCCGGCGAAATGGATTCGGCTTGTTGGGTTGGTTCAGGATTGGTGCGGTGTGTTGGTGCGTTGGCGAATTCGGGAACCCAGCCCACGGGCTGGGGCACGGCGGGCGGTTCTGGTTGGAGCATCGTGCGCAAAACCCATCATCGTGACCCCATCCTTGAAAGGATGGGGCACCCGATCGAATTGGATTCGGATTGTTGGGTTGCGTCAGGATTGGCGAGGCGCTTCGTTGCGCCGGCGAATTCGGGACCCCAGCCCATGGGCTGGGCCACGGCGTTCGGCGCCGTTACGCCACTTCGACGTATTTACGGATGCGCGGCATAAGGCCTTCGGGCGTCTGCGGCTTGGCGAGATCGAAGGGGAGGAAGGTGCCGTGATTGTGGCTGCTGTCGAGGATGATGAGGCGATCGTGGTACAGGCCCATTCCCTGATCCTGCGGCTGATGGCCCGTGATCATGATGTCGACGTCGAAGGCATCGGCGAGGCGCTGGATGTGTTCCGGCGTGTGGCGTCGGCCCCAGACGAGCAGGAATGCCGAGCGGCTGTCAGCAATCTCGGCCCGCGTCATGGGTTTCTTGAAGATCGTCGGATCGAATTGATCCATGTTGTGAATGTCGGGCAGGGAGTGAGACATCCAGACGCGATTGGGTGTGCGAATGGCCAATGGAAAGGCGGCGATGAAATCACTCATGGCGGCGAGGACTTCCTCGCCCTGTCGCTCGCCATAGGTCTGGCGGACGGCGTTGTTGTAATCATCGATGACGATACGGCCGTTCTTAGCGATCGTGTATCCGGTGAACTGGGCGAGCTCGTGATTGGATTGCAGGAAATGCACCTGATCCGGGAACTCGCACTTATAGGCCGCGGCCATGACGAGCAGCAGATGGCTGTCGTCGGGATCGCCGGGGACCTGCACGTCCTTGTGAACCATTTCGTGCAGCACGACGTGTCGCGCCGGCGCGCGATCGAGCATCGCATATTTCTGGAGCTTGTCGAAGTTGCGGAAGTGACCGTGGAGATCGCCGGTCATGACGATCTGACCGAACCCCGGCATCTGGAGCATGGAACCTTCGCGATAGGGATCATTCCAGTTCAGTTCCGCCGCCTGTCGCAGGACGTCGATGGCGTCCGCGGCAGTGGGCTGCGATCGGGCGAACAAAGTCAACGCGTTTCTCCAGGATCCGTTTCGTCGTCAATATCCAAAGCGGCGGCGTCGGCGGCCTTGTCGGCGACTTCGTCGAATGCGGAGAAGTCGTATCGATCGTGGGCCTCGTTCAGATCGTCCATGTCCATGGAGTCCTGGCCGCCGGAGACTTCGGCCTCGTCGTGCGGTGTGACGGCGATCGAGAGATCGTATCCCTCATCGAGCCGCGTGATGACGACGGCCTGCGCGACTTCGAGCCGATGGATGACTTCGATCATATCCTTCGGCCGTCGGAATGACTCATACTCGCAGCATTCCATCACGAGTTTCGACAGGACGCCCGGAATCTCTGCATTGAGCTTTGCCGGCGTCGGAATGGCCGTTTGATCGGGAACATCCTGACGCTTGCCCTGTTTCGTGATGACTGTCGGATAGGTCTGGCCCGTGAGCGCCCAGTAGAGCGTCGCGCCGAGATTAAAGACGTCCGTCGTTTTACCGAGCGTCTTGCGATTGACCTGTTCCGGTGCGATGTAGTCGGGCGTTCCCTGGATGCGCGGTTTGCGAAACCCGATCTCGCAGGCCTGCCCGAAATCAATGATCTTGATGCCGCCGTTGAAGGTCAGAAGAATGTTGTTGGGCTTGATGTCCGTATGCAGATATCCGCACTCGTGCATGTGATGGAGACCGTCGGCGACTTGAATAAAGAGCTCGACGGTCTTGTCGATGCGATTCGGCCGGGCCCGATCCATTCCCGTACCGTCGACATATTCCATGATCGTCTGCGTCTCGTTCAGCTTCAGCATCTTGCGAATGCGACGCAGCTCATGGGAAATACGGAGGTAGGAATGATTGAATCGCACGGAAATATCGTGCTCGTTGATGGCCTGATCGAGAAATCGCGTGTCCTCGTGGGCATCACGCGTCACGCGTTTCAGGGCGAAGACTTCGCCCGTCTCGGGATGCACGACTTGAAAGACCTGAGAGCGCGCACCATCGCCGAGTTTCTTGATGATGTTGTAACCGGCGACAAAATCGGCCACGGCGTCGCTTCTCTCCTGCGTCCATCCCATAGCCAGCGGGGTGGGCGTTCTCCTGTAACTCTATGTAATTCAGGATATTACGGCATCTGGCCGCGAACATTCATCGGGGCGGGACGGCCGGATACCTGATTGTATCCTAATCGGTTGCGGCGATTCTCAAAACGGGCCGGCAGGTGTTTTTTTGTTTGTGTGAGATTGATATCGGGACGTGGCAATTCTGCGTTTCTGGTGCCTGCGTCGGGGAAGGGGGTCGTGAGTCCGGCATGGCGCATTTCGCCGATTCGGGGAGGCGGATTGTTTGAGGGCATACATCGCCTCGTGGAGCGCCGAAGGTCCCAGAAGTCTCAAATCCGATGCGCAGCGTTGATTCCTGCCGGTCGTGGCGGCGCGACGGCAGTGGCAAGGCTGATATGGCGGTTGGCGGTTTTTCGTTATCGCCCCACGCAACTCGCTGACGCGGCAATGTCAGTGACACGTTGATTGTCGGACGTTGATTTTCTTCAACGCGACAGGACGGGCAGAACCTGCCTGAAGTGCATTCCGCAATTCATAAGTAGACCCAACGTTGGATCTTGCCGACGTGGACGGACGTGGGGACTCGGTTTGTTTCGTCCCCACTGCGCCGTGCCGTGGCGTTACCGCATCGTGGCGATGGAGTGCCGCAACGCGGGAGACGGACGGTCGGGCGCACGCAACGGTACCGAAGTTCGAGTCGGATTTGTGCACCAAGTCGCTGCGATGAGTAGCGCGATGATCCGGTTCGGGCGTCCCAACAAGGGGCTATTTGATGTCGATTCAGAACGACGCGCGTCTAGATTCCAACGTTCACACAGTCAGGGGGGCCGCAAGTACTATGTTCCGCTCCGTATTCGCACCTAGATCGAGAGATGGAAGCGCAGGCTTTGCGCGTCGATGTGTTGTTCTTGCCAGTGTCGCGCTGATGGCAGCTGCGGTGCTGATGCCGGCCGCGCAGGTTCAGGCGGCGCCGGCATGGGGCAAGGTGTTTGACCTGCGACAACCCGACGGCGAAATGGTCTCCGTTCGGATCTGGGGTGACGAATACTACCAGATCGTGGAGACGCTGGACGGCTACACGGTCGTGCGCGATCCGGATACGGACGTCATGTGCTACGCGGATGTGTCAGCGGACGGCGAGGCGTTTGTCTCGACGGGGGAACGAGTCGGCACGGTCAACCCGGCATCGCTGGGCCTGACGCAGGGATTGACGATCAATCCGAACGCGATCCGGGACGAATGGCTGGCGAGCAAGGCGCGATTTGCGGACGGCGTCGACCAGACGCGAGCGAATCTGAATTTCGGGCCGGGGGCGCCTTTGCCTGCACCGCCGTCGTCGGGCACGGTGCTCGGGCTGACGCTGATCGTTGACTTCTCCGACGAAGTGGCGACGGTCGCGGCGTCCGAAATCGACAACTATCTCAATCAGGCGAGTTATTCCGGGAACAGCAACAACGGCTCTGTCGCGGACTATTTCTTCGATGTCTCGGACGGCAATCTGACTTATACGAACTTCGTTCCCACTGCGTACTATCGCGCGACAAACACCAAGTCTTACTACGACGACAACACGGCGGCCGGTCCGAAAGCGCGGGAGCTCGTGCTGGAAGCGCTGGCAGCACTCGAGGCAGCCGGGCATGACTTCTCGGCGTATGACGCGAACAGCGACGGCGTCGTGGATGCCGTTAACCTGTTCTACGCTGGGACTCCGACATTCGGATTTGCCAAGGGACTCTGGCCGCATCAATGGACATTGTCTCCGACTTTTTCGGCGGACGGCAAGACGGCCACGGCCTATCAGATCACGAACATCGGCAGCGGGTTGACGTTGGGAACGTTCTGTCATGAGACGGGCCACTTGCTGATGGACTGGCCGGATCTCTACGACGTGGACGGTGACTCCGCGGGTGTCGGTGATTTCTGTCTGATGGGACCGCTTGCGAACTCGGCATTCGACACGAATCCGCCGGAGCCCAGCGCCTATCTCAAGGAGATTGCCGGTTGGGCGAACATCAATCTACTGACGACGCCGGGGACGGGCCTGAGCCTGGTTGCGGGAACGAATACGTTTTACAAGTTTGTCAATCCGGGCGATGCGAATGAATTCTTCATTGTTGAGAATCGTCAGAAGACGGATCGGGACGCTGGCCTTGCGGATGCCGGCGTTGCGGTCTGGCATATTGATCTGAACCAGGCTGACAATAACGATCAGGATCGAACAGAAGCGATGCACTATCAGGCATCGCTCGAGCAGGCGGACGGCAGTTTCCATCTTGAGAGCCTGACGAATTACGGCGGTGCCGGCGACTTGTACGACAGCGCGGGCGTGACGGCGTTCAACGATGCGACGACGCCCAGTTCCGATTGGTGGGATGCAACGGCATCGAATTTTGCGATCAGCAATGTCAGCGCCAACTCATCGACGATGACGTTTGATTTCGATAACGGGGCCGGGACGGCGATCGAGTTGTCGGTCGACACGGTCTCCTCGAAACAGGCGGGCGTCAGCTTCAGCGTCGGTGTGAGTGCACTGGACGTGTTCGGCGATCCGGCGAATGTCTCGGCGGACACGCGCGTCACGCTTACGAAGAAAACAGGGACGGGTACGCTCGGCGGCACGGTCTATGCGACGATCGCCAGCGGATCAAGCAGTGCGACGATCTCCGGTGCTACCTACGACACGGTAGAAGCCGGCGTCGTGTTGACGGCGACGGCGTCGGGCGGTGACACGCTGACGGCGGCGGATTCCAACGCATTCAGTGTGGCGCAGGGCCCGCCTTCGAAACTGACGGTTGACACGATTGCCGATCAGACGGCGGCCTCGTCATTCAGTGTGGTTGTCAATGTTGAGGACAGCCTTGGAAATGCAACGGGCGTTTCGGCGCTGACGCTGATTACGCTTTCGCGAAATACGGGAACGGGCTCGCTCAGCGGCACGGTCACAGGTGTTTTGAACACGGGCGAGAGCAGCGTCTCGATCTCGGGAATTCAGTACGACACGGCAGAGACGGGCGTCAAGTTCAACGCCGTCGCGTCAGGACCAGGCGGCGGTTCGTTGTCTTCTGCGATCTCGAATGCATTCGAAGTGGTTCCGGGCACGGGATCGGTACTGCAAATGGGGACGATCGCTTCGCCGCAGGTGGCGAACGGTCCGTTCAATGTCGGCGTTTCGGTACGGGACTCCGTCGGCAATCCGACGACGGTGCCTTCCGACACGACGATCACATTGAGCGTTGCCGCCGGCACGGGAACTGTTGGTGGTGTCGTGAGCGGGACAATTTTCAGCGGTTCAGGAAGTGCGACGATCAGCGGCGTGACGTACAGCAAGATTGGGACGAGTGTTCGCCTGCGTGCTTCGGCATCGGGCTTCACGGCGGCGACGTCGAATACGTTTAATGTCGGTGTCGGGTCGGCGAGTCTGCTGACAGTCGGATCCATCGCTTCGCAGCAGGCCGGCGTGACATTTGATGTGGTTGTGTCGACAACGGATGCCTACGGCAACGTATCGCCTGTTGGCGGAGACACGCTCATCACGCTGACACGATCCGTCGGAACGGGAACGCTCAGCGGGACCACGACGGGCACGCTTTCGAACGGATCGAGCACGTTTACGATCAGTGGCGTTTCGTATGACACAGCGGAAGCCGGCGTCGTCGTTCGCGCGGCCGGCTCCGGATTGACGAATGGAGATTCGAATCCGTTCACGGTGTCCGCCGGCGCTCCCGATCGAATGGCGATGGCGACACTCGGGACGCAGGGCGTTGACGTGCCGTTCAGCGTCACGGTCACGTCGCGTGACGAATTCGGACAGATTTCGGCGGTCTCCAGCAACACAACTGTGACGCTGACGAAGAAGTCGGGGATTTCGGCGTCGGGTACGGTCAGTGGAAACCTGTCGGGCGTCATCGGCACGGGGTCGAGCAGTGTGACAATCTCCGGCGTGGTCTGGGATACGGCCGACACGGGGGTTCAACTGACGGCAACGGCGAGTGGCGGTGACACGCTGACGGCGATCGATTCGAACGCATTCACAACGGAAGTGAGAAACGCGACGAAGTTGAGCATTGCGACGATCGCAGATCACGCGGGCGGCACGCCCTTTGATGTGACGGTCAACGTTCTGGACAGTCTGGATTCAGCGGCGTCGGTCGCCCAGGACACGGTTGTTGAAGTGACGCTTTCGTCGGGAACGGGGAATCTGTACGGCACGCTGACGGGCACGGTCTCGACGGGCGAGCAGCAGATTGTCTTCTCCAATATTGACTACGACACGGCGGAGAGTGGGATTGTCCTGACGGCGACGGCCACGAGCGGCGCCACGCTGACGGCGGCGACGTCCAATGCGTTCGCGATTACGGCCGGACCGGCGTCGATCATCTCGCCGACGGACGGCGCGACGCTGACAAGCACCAGCGTCACATTCGAATGGAATTACGGGGCTGAAGTCACGCAGTATCGACTCTGGGTCGGTACGTCGCCTCTGAATGCTTCGACGGATGCCAATATCTACCTGTCGACGGCGCTGACGGGCAACTCGCAGACAGTGACGGGCATTCCATCTAACGGAAGCACGATTTACGTCAAACTTCACTCCTATATCAACAGCGTATTCCAGGTGAACAGCTATACGTTTACGGCGCCTTCGGCCGGCGTGGCGACGCATCTGGATATTGCGTCAATCGGCACGCAATCGGCGGGAACGCCGTTTGCGGTGACTGTTCGATCGACGGACGCGTTGGGCACGCTTTCCAATGTCACTCAGAACACGCGCGTCTCTCTCAGTCGACAGACGGGCACGGGGACGCTTTCGGGAACCGTGACTGGGACGATCGCGAGCGGCATGAGCAGCGTTTCGATCAGCGGCGTTCAGTACAGCAAAGCGGAGAGCGGAGTTGTTCTGCAGGCAACGAGATTGAGCGGCGACACACTCATTTCAGACAATTCTGCGGCGTTCCAGGTGAATGGGGGCGCGGCCAGCAAGCTGTCGATTGCGACCATTGCGGATCAGGGCACGGGCGTCGGATTTGACGTCGTTGTCAGCATGCTTGACGCATCGAACAACGCGTCGGTGGCGACTCAGTCAACAACGATAACGTTGACAAAGAAGGCCGGCAACATGGCCTCGGGTACCGTTGCCGGTATTCGAACGGGCGTCATCGCTCCGGGCAGCGGCTCCGTGACGATCAGCGGTGTGACGTGGAGTGCGATCGCAACGGGCGCGGAGATCAGGGCAACGCCGACATCGGGCATGACGGGCCTCACGGTTGCGGATTCGAACACGTTCAACGTGGCGACACGCGTGCCGACCAAGCTCACGATCACGACCATTCCGAATCAGGGTCGAAGCCTGCCGTTTGATGTCACTATCTCGGCGACTGACGGATCCGACAATGTGGCGAATGTCACAAGTGCGACACAGGTGACGTTGGCGCTGAACTCCGGCATGGGGACGCTCGGCGGCACCTTGACGGGCACGATCGCGAACGGCGCGAGCAGCGTGACGATCAGCGGCGTGACTTACGACGCATACGAGAGCAACATCGCCGTCGATGCTTCGGCCACGACGGGCATGACGGGTCTGACGGCGGGCGTATCGAACACGTTCAACGTGACGACGGCGAAGGCGGAGCTGACCAGCCCCGCGGCCGACGGCGATACACTGACGGGTTCGTCGTACACATTCGTCTGGAATACAGGTGCGGGCGCGACGCAGTATCGGCTGTGGGTTGGTACGGGACCGATGACGATTGCGGCGGACGCGGATATCTATCTGTCGACGGCGCTGACGGGCACTTCGCAGGTGGTCACGGGGCTGCCGACGGACGGTTCGCCGGTTTATGTGCGACTCTTCTCCTACATCAACAGTGTCTTTGAGCAGTCGAACTACACGTTCGTCGCGGCGACGGCCGGCGTGGCGACGCACTTGGAAATGGGTTCGATCAGCACGCAGACGGCGGGAACGACATTCTCCATCGGGCTGACAACTGTGGACGCGATCGGCAATGCGGCAGCGGTCACACAGGACACGCAGGTTGCGTTGAGTGTTCAAACGGGCACGGGTTCCATTGGCGGCACGACGTTCGGTACGATTCCGAACGGAGCAAGCAGTTTCACGATCACGGGCGTCAGTTACGACACGGCGGAAACAGGTGTGGTTGTCCGCGCGACAAGCGTGGCCGGCGACACTTTGGTGGCAGTGAATTCGAACGCGTTCACGGTCAACGGCGGCGTGGCGAACAAGCTGTCGATCGACACGATTGTCGACCAGGGCACGGGCGTCGGGTTTGACGTCGTGGTTAACATTCTGGATTCGAATGACAATCCGGCCGTCGCGACACAGGCAACGACGATTACGCTGACGAAGAAGGCCGGCAACATGGCCACGGGTACGGTCGCGGGCGTTCGGACGGGCGTCATCAATCCGGGCGGCGGTTCCGTGACGATCAGCGGTGTGACGTGGTCACTGGCCGGGACGAGCGCCGAGATTACGGCGACACCGACATCCGGCATGACGGGATTGACGGCAGCGGATTCGAATACGTTCGACGTGACAACGCGCACGCCGACAAAACTCGCATTCACGACGATTGCAAGCCAGGGAACGGATCTGGCGTTCGACGTTGTCGTTCAGGCACTGGACAGTTCGGATCAGCCGGCGAATGTGACGAGCGGGACGCAAGTGACGCTGGCACGCGGCAGCGGAACGGGCACGCTCGGCGGCCAGTTGACGGGAACGATCGCCAACGGCACAAGTTCGGTCACGGTTTCCGGCGTCACGTACGACACGACGGAGAACAGCGTGACGTTGACGGCGACACCGACGACGGGCATGACTGGGCTGACAGTCGGGACGTCCAACGCCTTCAATGTTGGATCCAAGAAGGCAACGCTGACGAGTCCGGCGGCAAACGGTGATACGCTGACGGGTTCGTCCTACACGTTCGTATGGAATACGGGCTCGGGCGTCACGCAATATCGCCTGTGGGTTGGATCGGGACCGATGACGATTTCGACGGATGCGGATATCTATCGATCGGCGGCACGGACGGGCACGTCCCAGGTCGTGAC
>JAJDEC010000560.1 GCA_029259995.1 Phycisphaerae bacterium | reverse complement strand
AGCTTCGTCGACATCGACCAGATGATCATCGAATCGACCGGATGCTCGATACGCCAGACGTTCGCGCTGGAAGGCGAGCAGGGATTTCGGCAGCGCGAGCGGGATGCCTGCCTCCGCGTCAAGAAAGTTGACGAACATGTCGTTTCATTGGGCGGCGGTACAGTCTGCGTCCCTGAAAACTACACGTCCTTGAAGCGTTCCGGCCGATTCGTCTGGCTGCGGACGCCGGCCGCCATCGCCTGGTCGCGTATTCAGCAGGATCCGCAGGGCAAGTCGAATCGGCCCGATCTCACACCGACAGGCGGCCTTTCGGAACTTGAAGCCCTGCTGGTCGAGCGGGAGCCGAAATACGAGGCGGCCGCCCATCATATCGTGGACACGGTCTCGGATACGCCGGATCAAATCGCCGAAGCGATCGAACTCTGGTTCGTCGCGAGCGATACGGGCCGTTGATCCTGTCGGTTCGCCGCCCCCAACATCGATGATTCGGAAACTCAGGAGTAGAACCCGTTGAATGCATCAGCCTTCGGCGTCATTGCAGTCGGCATCTTCGGCGCGATCATCGGGAGTTTTCTCAACGTCGTTATTTTCCGATTGCCGCGCGGCCTGTCCATCACGAAGCCGCCGCGTTCGTTCTGTCCGCGATGCGAATCGCCGATCCGACTGATTCACAACCTGCCGATTATTGGGTGGTTTCTGCTACGCGGGAAATGCGCCGCGTGCCGGCAACCTGTTTCGGCGATCTATCCGACGATAGAGGCGCTCACGGCGCTGACATTCATTATCGTGTGGGATGTGCTCTTCGTTGCGAAGTTGATGCCGGCCGCGATGGGGCCGGAATCCGACTGGCCGATTCTCATCGCGTGGCTTGCATTGTTCGCCTGCCTGCTTGCGATCTCGGCGATGGACATTGAATCCTACATGATTGACGTGCGCGTCCTGAACCTGGCCATGGTGCTGGGCATCCTCGGTCACGCCGTTTGGTGGTTCTATCGCGGTGCCGTATTTGCCGGACCGTTTCTGACGGGGCAGGATGGCAGCGCCGGTTTCATTCCGACATTGGGGCAGCGAATAGTGCCGCGCAATCTCATTGACACTTTGCCGCCGGCAATATCGATCAGCGCGTGTGCCGGCGGAATTACATGGGTTGTCACTTCTTTCATCCTGCATCTGGTCGGACGTCGAAACGCAGCATTGCCCGAGATTCCGTCAGACGAGTCGGAAACGGACGCGAACGATCCGAGCGTGGATCAGACGGCGTACCTGTCCGGCGGGGCGGACGGATTCCGACCGATCCCCGTGTTGATGCTGGTTTGCGTCATCCTGGTCATCGCCGGTTGGCAGATTGCGCAGGCGTCGGGGCTGGTTTCCGTCGCGATGGAGGCGTGGCGAGGGATGTTGGGCGGCGTCGCATTGATGGCGGCAGTCGTCGTGTCCTCATTGGATCCGCGAGAAGCCGATTCACAGATCATCGAAGAGATAGAATCTGAGCGTCCGGAAGCGAGGCGCATGGCGCTGCGCGAGTTCGCGCATTTCCTGCCGGCGATCGTCGTCGGATTCGGGTTATTTCTTTATTTTCGCAGCACGCAGCGACTCGATGCGCCATTGAGCGCATGGATCGGCCATGAGGAGGGCGCTCCGCTCTGGTCGGCATTCGGCGGATCGTTGTATGCGGGCGCGGGGCTTGTGCTTGGAGCGGCCATCGGCTGGTTCGTTCGGATTGCTGGAACCCTGGCATTCGGGAAAGAGGCGTTCGGATCGGGCGACATTTTCATCCTCGGGGCCATCGGCGCCGCGCTTGGATTCTGGGGTGCGTTCTTCTCGTTCTTTCTGTCGGTTTTCCTTGCGCTGCTGGGCGTTGTGTTGACGCTGTTGTCGAAGCGATCGCGTGCGTTGCCTTTCGGCCCGTGGCTGACATTGGGCGCCGTTGTATACTTATGGATAGGGCCATCCATCGCGAATTACTTCGTCGAACCCTGCTGGTCGATCTGGGATCTGGTCGTCAGCAGCGTCGGTGCGTCTTCCTGAACGCCAGAAATCCCTCAAGCGGACATTTGCGCCATTTTTTTTTCGCAGATCAAGCAGAGTTGCGAATTCGATGTTGTCGCGCAGCAATTGCCTCGTCTCATAAGACACTTCGTTTTCCTGCTTCTCCCGTTCACACACGAATCACTCACGTGCAGATTCTGCGCGCGTCGATTTTTTCGATCCGACTGACGTCGGTAAATGAATTGTTTTTGTGGACTAGTGAAAGTCCCATCTTGGACAGCCCGATACGAACGGCAGGTCGTAAACAGGATTTGCGACTCAGGCCCGTTAAGCGATTCGGTCTCACCGGACGGTTAACGGTTAACAGAATCGCGTCAGTCCAAGGCAAACGGATTGATTTGGGATGACGCGATGAAACGCAAGACGGGCCGATTCGGATTGAATAGTCGATTCGAAGCCATGCGACACACGAGGCAAGTGTGTCCGGCCACGTATCGCGAAACAGTAACGCGACGTTGGCGTTCAGGGAGGAACCGATGACTCGTATCAATACAAACGTTCCGGCACTTACGGCGATCCACCAGTTGACCGCCAACAACAAGTCCTTGACAACGAGCCTGGAACGCTTGAGCTCGGGCCTTCGCATCAATCGTGGTGCGGACGATCCAGCAGGCTTGATTGCCTCTGAGTCGCTTCGTTCCGAGATTCGGGGCATCACCACGGCGATCAGCAACTCCGAACGCGCGATCAACGTCATCTCGACGGCGGACGCGGCGCTCGGCGAAGTCTCGAAGCTGTTGCTGGAGCTCAAGGAGTTGACGGTACAGACAGCCAACGACGGCGGTCTGTCCGACGACGAAATTGAGGCCAACCAGCAGCAGGTTGACTCGTTGCTCGTCGCCATTGATCGTATCGCGAACTCGACGCAGTTTAACGGCAAGAAGCTGTTGAACGGTCAATTGCGATACACGATCAACGGTCAGAACCAGACGAATCTGCCCAGACTCCAGGTATTCGGCGCTCGCGTTCCCGACAACGGCACGTTGAACATCGACGTGGCCGTGACGCAGTCGGCTCAGACGGCGCAACTCAATATTGACTTCGGCGGCAGCTCCGGATTCCAGGCTGGCGGTTCTCTTTCGGCCGGCAACGGCGTCACGCTGGAGATCCGCGGATCGCTCGGCACGACGCTGCTCAGCTTCGCCAGTGGAACGACGGCGGGCGACATCGCCCAGGCCGTTCAGAACACGGCCCAGTTGACCGGCGTATCGGCCGTCGCCAGTGCGGCCGGGCTCGCGTTCAACAGTACGCGATTCGGCAGCAGCGAATTTG
>JAJDEC010000559.1 GCA_029259995.1 Phycisphaerae bacterium | reverse complement strand
TCGGTACCGGATTGCATCCGAGACTGCCGAGCCCGACGATGGCCGCACAAAACGCGGCCATGCATCGACGCGGCCGCGTGCGGATGTCTCGTCTCAAGATTGTCGGATCGAAAATAATGACGTTACTCCATCGCATGATTTCATCCCTCGAACTGCCAACGTCCTGTGGCGGCACTCCGAGATCGACAGAGGCCTTATCGGAGTGGCCGGGAACCGGTTTAACTCAAAAAAACTCGGACTTCGAAAATCCATTGAGATTGCGCAATTTGTGCGCACTCCGTGCTGTTGGAATCGACGCGATCATTCTGGCGAATCGTTGCCGCGCAATTCCTGCGCGGAATCTCCAGGTCGGCAGGCCATTGACAGTGATGCAACGATGGTTTCAGCGAATTGCAGAATCCACGGTCATCGCCATGACCCGCAACCCGCGTTTCTGTGGAATTCACACAGCGACGCGGAATCGACCGAATGACGTCATCCGCACTATCAATATTGAAAGGGACCCCACGACCTTCGTCGTCGGATTCCGCCTGTCTGTTTGACACCCCCTTCTGCGATTCTATAATCCGCCCCGCACGGTAGCGCGGACGCCATGGATCGGCCAATGCACGCGCCTGACCTTCAACGATCGCCGGCGTGACTCCAACAATGAGGCGGACAAAACGGAATTCCGCATTCGCCGTAGCCCTTGCGCTTCTTGTCGCAAGCGCGGCGAGCGTTGCGCCCATTTCCGCACAATCCGCAGGCAACACCAGCGACATTGACGCGGTGCAACCGCTGCTTCCCCCCGGGATTTCCGATTTCGACCTCGAGCTGTTTGGAAAGTTCGCGTATCTGTGGAATTCGGACGGCGAACAGGTGATCGAGGTTCTCGGGAATTTCACAGCCCGGATGGGCGAATACCAGCTGACGTCTCGCGACGCCGTCGTTTGGTTCCGCCGTGTCAAGATTCAGGACAAGATCTATCTGGATGCCGACGTCTTCCTCTGGCAGGGCGCTCAGATCATTCAGCCCGGCGGAACGGTCGAATCCGGTCCCGCACTGATCGTCACCTTGCGAACCTTCGGCAAGCCCGTCCTCAGCATTGACAGCCATTCCAAGCAGCGAGATTCCGAGAGCGACGTGTATTCGGAAGCCAGCCGGGCTCGACTGGTGCTTGACGTCGAGCCTGCACCAAAGGCGGATGTCGCGACCGGTCCGATCCAGATCAGTCCCACCGTCGAACAAATCCTGTCCCAACGCCCCAAAGTCAAGAAACGCGTCGTATACCAGGCGGACGAGACGTACAACGAGCCGCATGACGGGGCGTCCGTCGTCCTGGCCATTGGAAATGTGTACGTCGCACAAGGATCCCCGACAAAGAGCGGAGACTACATCGAAATCCGAGCCGACTCGGCCGTGTTGTTTCTGCACGAGGACGCCGTCGGTTCGCAAATCCCCGGCTTCGTCGATGAATCCCGCGCCAATCGCGGTAAGCGACCCAGGCGGGTCGATATTGATGAGCCGCTCGAACCTGTGTCACCGGCCGATGAACCCACGCTGGAGAGTCGCAAATCGCAGCAGGATTCGATCCAGGAATTCGTCTCCGCCGTTTACCTGGAAGGCGACGTCGTGCTGATGCGCGGCGATCGGATGATTCGGGCTCCGCGACTCTATTACGACTTTGACAATGAAAAGGCGCTGATCCTGGATGCCGTGACGCGGGCCGTCGCCCCGAAACGGGATCTTCCAATCTATGTTCGTGCAGCCGAAATCCGTCAGCTGGATGCGCGCACTTACGAAGCGACGGATGCCGAACTGACGACCAGTGAGTTTCACACGCCCCACGTGTCGCTCCATACGAGCAAAGTCGTCTTTCAGGACATCACGCCTCGAGACGAACGCGGCGATGTCGTTGGAATCCAGGCGGGCACCTACGACGCCGAACACACGACGCTGCGAGTCGATGGAAAACCGCTCGCCTATTGGCCCTATTCCAGCGGATCTTTCTCCGAAGACACGCAGGCCTTCAAGCGCGCCAAGTCGGGATACAACAGCGAATTCGGCGCCGGCATCGAAACCGAATGGTACCTGTTCAATCTGCTCGGCCTTCAGGAGCCTGAAGGATACGACGCCACGCTCCGGCTCGACTATTTCTCGAATCGCGGACCGGCGATGGGCATCGACGTCGATTACCAACGGGACAATTACTACGGCCTGATCCGTTCCTACTACATTCGCGACGACGGCCAGGATGATCTAGGCGGAATTCGCAACAACTTGCAGCCGGACACGGACAATCGCGGTCGGCTGCTTTTCCGCGATCGCCACTTCCTGCCGCAGGGCTGGGAACTTACGCTGGAGAACGGATACCTGAGCGACGACAATTTCCTCGAATCATTCGAGCGAAACGAATTCGAGAACGGCAAGACAAACGAAACGCTCGCTCGATTGCTCAAGCGTCGCGAGAATTGGCAGTATTCGATTACCACCAACTGGCGGATCAACGAATTCCAGACGGAAACTGAGCGTTTGCCGGACAATCGATTCAGCGTCGTCGGCGAGCCGGTCGGAGAATACGCCACGTGGTACAGCGACAATCGCGCCGGCGTCGTTCGCTATCGCCACGACGAGCGCCGCTTCTCAAACGGCCAGGAACGATGGGACAACACGGGCAGCACAGGATCCGTCATGCGCGGCGATTCGAGACAGGAACTGCAACTGCCGCTGCCCGATGTCGGCCCGCTCAAGCTGACGCCCTACATCGCAGCGCGCGGCACGGCGTGGGATGATTCGCCGAGCCATTACGGCGGCGGCGGTATTCAACGCGCCATGATCACGGGCGGCCTTCAGGGCAACGTGATCGCCAGCCGCGTCTATGACGATGTCGAATCGGATCTCTTTGACGTCCATCGATTGCGCCACGTCATCAAGGGAGATTTCAACGCATTTGGTGCAGCCCACAATCGCGATCCCGAAACGCTCTCGCCCTTCGATCCCGGTGTGGAAGATGTGGACGATGCGAGCGGCGTCATGCTCGGATTGCGACAGAAATGGCAGACGAAACGCGGACTGCCGGGCGAACAGCGCACAGTGGACTGGATCACGTTCGACCTGGAAGCAGGCTTCTTCTCCAATTCGACGGAGACGGAAAACACGCACGGCGACTTCATCAACGCGCGACCGGAAGACAGCATCACCTCGAACTTTGTCCGCGCGTTCTTCAACTGGCAGATCAGCGACTCGACGGCTGTCATTTACGACGGCGTTTACGACGTCAATCGAAACCAGATGGGAACGAGCAATATCTCGATCGCCGTCGAACGCGAGCCGCGGCTGTCCTGGTTCGCCGGCTATCGCTACATCCACGATACGGACAACAGCATCGGCGTCTTTGGAAGCAACTACAAGCTCTCTGAGAAGCACACACTCGCATTCCGCGAAACCTACGACCTGCAGGAAGGCCGAAACGTCGCGACGCAGGTGATCTACATTCGAAAATGGCCGAGATGGTATACAGCCCTCGCCTTCGATGTGGATCGGCCGCTCGACGATCTCGGAATCAACCTGAGCATCTGGCCGGAAGGCGCTCCGAACTTCGGACTCGGGTCCAAGCGCTACACAGGGCTCGCCGAATCCGTCGGCCTGAGCCTGCGATAACCCGTTCCCCAAACGGACGGGGCATCCCCCTCCGCGAAACGCTTCCCGATTATTCTTTGGTTGGTTTGGCCAATTCGATCTGCGCCTGCATCGCGTGGGGACCGTCCGGATCCAGATCGCACACGACCTGCCACGTCGCGCGGGCTCGATCGATCAGGCCGAGATTCTGCAGCGACAGCGCGAGATTTGCATGGAATTCCGCATTCTGCGGATTGCCTTCCACGGCCGATTCAAAATGCTCCATCGCCGTCTCAAATCGATTGCGCTGCGCGAAAAGCAGCCCCAGCTGATAGTGCACGTCAACGTACTGCGGCTGGATGGCCGTCGCTCGGCGGAAGACTTCAATGGCCTCGTCCGGACGATCGAGTTCCTTGAGCGACAACCCGAGCTTGATCAGCGCCTTCATATAGCACGGATTGATCTCGACAGACGCCTGGAACGCGTCGACCGCTTCCTCAATCTGACCGCGATTCTTCAGAAGCAGTCCGAGCCGATAGTGAATGTCGGCATGGTTCGGACTGCGTTTCGCCGCATGCCTGAGCCGCTCGATCTGCGTCAATACCAGGTCCTTTGGTTCCGCATCCGGTTCGGCGCTAATGTGTTGAACGCCCAGAATCTGGTCCGAAGCCTTGCTGAAGTCGGCCTTGAGCTGCATCCGGGCGACTTCCGTAAACAGCAGATTGCTGTTGGGCTCAATGTGTCGCGCGAGATCAAAGGACGCCATCGCGTCGTCGACGCGACCGTCCGCGTGTTGGGCGACGCCGATGCCGACGTATGCCGACAACAACCGATCGTTCAGCTCCAAAGCATGCGAAAAGCAGGTTGCGGCCTCTTCATACCGACCGCCGCGGAGATGCTGCGTGCCGATCTTGACGTTCGCCTCCAGATGGTCCGGACAGATTTCCAGCGCCCGCTGGTATTGGGCCAGCGCCGACACGTCGTCGCCAACGCGTGCATAGAGATCGCCCAATCGCAGCCGCGTGTCGGGAAAGTCGTTCGCGGCTTCCAGCGACATGTGCAGATGTTCGATCGCCTCGCGAATCAGTCCCGCCTCTTCGTAAGCGCGCACGACATCGTCATGCGCTTCCCAGTTGTCGGGTTCCATCGCAATCGCGTGCTCGTATCGCTTGATCGCACCCTCGAAGTCGCCCGCTTTGAGCATCAGCCCCGCGAGCGTCAGTTGAACGTCGATGTCCTCCGGATCGAGCTCGGACAACTTCTGATAGTGATGAATCGCGAGATCCGTCTCGCTGTTCTTCAGATAGATGGCCGCAAGACGCTCGTGCGCATTGCGAAGCGACGGGCACAATCGGATGGAATCCTGGTAATACTCGATCGCCTGCTCGATATGTTCGAGCCGCTCGTGGCAATAGCCAAGACTGAACAGGACGGCGGGATTCGTCGGATCCGTCTTTTGCGCAATCCGCAGCTGCTCAAGCGAGATATCGACATGATCCAGATCGTCGAACGCACAGGCCAGTCCGAGCCGGGCGCCGATGTTGTCCCGATCGTCCTTCAGGACGGAAAGAAAACAGTCTCGCGCCGCCGTCGGTTCGCGCTCGCGCAGCAGCGCACCGCCCAGGCGCACACGCGCATCGAGATCATCCGGATCTCGCTCGACGTCGTCGTACATCGTTTCCAGTTCGAATTCGCCGCGATGGCCGAGCACATCCGCAAACGCGCCCACAAGATCGGCCAGTAATCCACGTCCGAATACTTCGAGCAGATAGCTCATCCCACTCCCCCTTACTCACCGATCGACAAAGTCGCCAGTGCTTCTCGTGCCAAGCCGTAGTGATCGTTGAGTTTCAGGGCCCGTCGATAGGAATCCGCCGCACTGCGGGGATCGCCATCGCGCCGATAGAGTTCTCCGATCAGATAATGCACATCGGGGTAATCTCCCCCGTATAGAATTGCCTGGCTCAATCGATCCCGCGCTTCCAGTGTCTCTTCCTGACTGGAATAGAGTCGCCCGAGCTGTATCAGTGCCTGAACGTAGCGCGGATTGATTTCGACGGCCCGACGGGCCTCGTCGATCGCTTCGTCCGTTCGTCCCAGTCGCTGATAGACGCGTGCGCAGTGATAGTGCAGGTCTGCGAATTCCGGATTCGAAGCCAATGCCCGTTCGAGAACGCCTGCCATGAGCGAAAAGATGTCGTCATCCATTCCTGTTTGCGGCAGTGCAAGAAAGGCCTCCACGAAATCAGGCTCGCTGACGATCAGTTCGCTCAACGAATCGATGGAGCATTCGTCGATGGGCGCCAGCAGATCCGTCATCGGATCGACGCGAACCTTGACGCAGGTCGTCTTCGCCGCGTCCATTGCCATCGCCAACAACATGCCGAGATACGCATCGTTCGGACGCAGTTTCATGGCAATCGCCAGATGCTCCGCGGCTTCCGAATGGTCCTCGGAGGCCGCCAGCGCCATGCCGAAACATCGACGCAGCTCCGCATCGAGCGGCGCGAGTTCAACGGCTTCCTGAAAGACGCAAACTGCGTCGATGTATTGCTCCATGGCGGCGTACAACATGCCCAGATGTCGACGCACGTCGACGCGATGCGGCGCTGCGTCCACTGCCTTGACCAGCTTCTCAACGGCATTCTGATAATCACCGTTGCGCGCCAATGCATGCGCCAGTCGAATTGCCTGCGTCGATGCATCGATGTTGGAATCGGGCGATCGATCGAATTCCTCGACGGCCATGTCGAAGTTTCGCTGCGCGACATAACACGTCGCGAGATACTTCGACAATCCGGCTGCATCCGGGTTCAATCGCCGAGCCGTGTTGAAATGATGTATCGCGACAACATGCTTGCCGCCGTTCATCAACTCAATACCGAATTTGAGATGCGCCTGTCCCAGGTAGAACTTCGCAAGCGTACTGCTGACCGAACAGCCGTCGTCGATCTGCGAGAGTTGACTGATCGCGCGTTCGTAGTCGCCCGACTCAAATGCGGCGAGTCCGTCTCGATAGAGGCCGGCAGCTTCCGCTGGGCTCATGCGACGGCGTCCGAAAATCCGTTTCATAAGGGCACACTCCGTGCGTCGACAGATGTACGAGGGCCGGAACGACCGACCTCGTTAGGACTATCGACTCCCGGAATGCGGCAGTTCATCTTCGAAAATGACCGATATTCATGCGCAGAATCGGCACGTCTGTCCGAAGGACGCCGGACGGCCATCCAAGCGTCCACGCACAGGCACCGCAGGCGGCAACAACCCGATTGGATTCAACAATACGTCGACCGAGGAGCCCCGCCCCGGCGATCATTGACGGGCCGATACACATTCCAATCGCCGGAATCCGGCCGTTTTGAATCGCGCCTTGTTCCCGCCTTTCATCCCGCTACCATTTCACGCCGACAAGGACGTATCGGACCTGAACGAGGTGTCACGGATGACTGCAACGAAAGCCAAGCCAAAATCCCGCCACACTGACAAAGAAGATCAGATGACTTTCGCGTTCGGAGAGGCAGATGCCCCGAAGGATCGCGTCACGCCCCCGGAGCCGCAAATGCCCAAAGCGACGAGCAAGTCGTCAGCAAAGAAATCCAGAAAGAAAAGCACGGCCGAACCGAAGCCGTCCGCAAAGCCCAGGGCCCGCAAATTCGCTACGGCCGAATCGATGTCCAAATCACAGCGAGAAATCTCCGTCTCGGAATTCTTCGCCAAGAATCGACACCTGCTCGGATTCGACAACAAACGCAAGGCCCTGCTCACGACTGTCAAGGAAGCCGTCGACAACAGCCTCGACGCCTGCGAAGAGGCCGGCATCCTTCCCGACATCCATATCCGAATCTCGCAGACGGACACGGAACGATTTACTGTCACGATCCGCGACAACGGTCCCGGCATCGTCAAACAACAGATCCCCAACATCTTCGGAAAGCTGCTCTACGGATCGAAATTTCATCGCCTCAAGATGAGCCGCGGCCAGCAGGGCATCGGAATCTCCGCCGCCGGCATGTACGGCCTGCTCACAACGGGCAAGAGCGTCAAGATCACGTCGCGCACGGGCAAACGCACGCAGGCGCACTACTACGAGCTTCAGATCGATACCAAGGGCAACAAGCCGCACATCGTCAAGGACAAGACGGTCGACGTCGATTGGGATCACGGCACGGAAGTGACGATCGAACTCGTCGCCGCCTATCTCAAGGGGCGCGCATCGGTCGACGAATACCTCGAACTGACGGCCATCGCGAACCCGCACGCCCTGATTACCTTTGTCGATCCGTCCGACGTGCTCGTCGAGTTTCCGCGTGGAACGGAAACGGCCCCCGATCCCGTTCAGGAAATCAAACCGCACCCATACGGCATCGAGCTCGGCGTCCTGATCAAGCTGCTCAAGGATGCGAAAGAAAAAACCATCTCACAGTTTCTGTCGAACGAATTCAGCCGCGTGAGCCCCGGCACTGCCGCGTCCATCTGCAAGGCGGCGAAAGTCAGCGCCCGCGCCCGGCCGACACGCGTCGGAACCCACGAAGCCGAAACGCTCTACAAGGCGATGCAGGAAACGAAGATTCGCCCCCCCGCGACGAACTGCCTGTCGCCGATCGGTCCCGAGCAGATTCTCGCCGGCTTGCTGAAGGGCGTCCGCGCGGAGTTCTTCACGGCGTCGAGCCGGCCGCCGAACGTCTATCGCGGCAATCCCTTTCAGATCGAGGCTGGCCTCGCCTTCGGCGGGGAACTCGGCCCCGATCCATCCGAACAAAATGACGGCGAACCCGTCAACGAAGCGCAGGTGCGTCGCGGCAAAGTCGTCAAACAGGCGAAAGGCCCCAGCCCGGCCAAGCTGATGCGCTTCGCCAACCGTGTGCCGCTGCTCTACCAGGCATCGGGCTGCTGCGTGCAGAAGAGTGTGATCGACGTCGATTGGCGGCGCTACGGACTCTCGCAATCGTCCGGCAATCTGCCCGTCGGCCCATTGGCGATTTTCGTCCACATGGCGAGCGTGTGGGTACCGTTCACAAGCGAAGGCAAGGAAGCGATCGCGGACTACGACGAGATCCGCAAGGAGATTCGCCTCGCCGTGCAGGATTGTGCTCGCAAGCTCGGCGCCTATCTGAATCGCCGACGCAAGCAGAAGTATGAAACGGATCGCCGCAACGTCTTCGGTCGCTACATCGCCGAAGTCGCCTCGGCATGTCATGCGATCAACCCCGAATTGGACCCCAAGTCAATCGCCGAAGACCTGATGGCCGTCGCCCAGCGCGTCACGGCCCGGGCGGATGAACAGGTCGAACTCATCGGCGCGAAGAGCAGAAAGAGAGTCCAGAACGGCGAGAGCGAATTTGGCGAGAATACCGTCGT
>JAJDEC010000558.1 GCA_029259995.1 Phycisphaerae bacterium | reverse complement strand
GAAGCCGCCCAGTCACGGTTGCACGCGCTTGAGAGCCACACATGAATCACGAGCCGCTAACGCCCGTCACGGAATTCACAGGCTTCCCGCCCACCGGCCACATGAACTGCCCCATGTGCGACTATTCCCTCAGCGGCCTGCCGTCAGAACACATCTGCCCGGAGTGCGGTCTCGCATTTGACAACGACACGCGCGTTTGGACTCGATCGATTTCGAAGAAACATCGGATCGCCATGATCTGCGCCATCGCATTCAATTGCATGTACCCGATCGCCGCAGGGACCTATATGCTGCTGACAGGATTAACCAGGAACCCCTGGCTTTTCTTCGGAACGCTGGTGAATGTGGGCATGGCCGCGTGGCTGATCAACGGCTATCGAAAATGGCCGAAGCGCCCGCCGCTCGCCGCGCTGCGACAGCGCGGATGGCGGCAGACAAACCAACCGCGAAGGCATCCGAGAGGTCATCCATCGACGCCGGGGCGCAAGACTATTTCTTCTTCGCTCGCCGCGGCGCGCTTTTGCGCCCAGTCGGACGCTTGCCCTGGCCTCGCAGTCGCTCCAGCCACTCAACCGCACCGGGCGTCGCACTCCACTTATCACCCAACTCAGCAGCACAGAGAACCGCTTCATCTTCAGCGCCGAACTGGAACCTGTCGGGCAGGACCTCTGGGAGCCGGCGCTGACCGGACAAGAAGTCGGGCACATGTCGATTGCTCTTCAGGGCCTCCTTGGCCCGCTGGCGTGCATCTGCCGAGTCCCCTTCCTGGCGAAATGCCCACAGCGCCCGGACATACTGCCACTCGGCCGACGGCTCCTTCTCGTATTGCTCAAAGAGCCTGGTCAGACGCGAACCGTCATTCAACTCCAACAGGCATGCGGCAAGAATGTGACGAACGCCCTGGTTGTCATTCGGATTCAGCCGCAACAATGCTTCATAATGTTCAACCGACTCCGCCTTGCGACCGAGCGCCCACAGACATTGCGCCAGTCCGAATCTCGCCCGCATGTAGGGCCGCGTCTCGAGAATGCCCCAGAAGTCGCCGGCATTCCGTTCAAAGATCTCCGGGCCAAGAGCGCGCTCGCCGGCCTCGACGCCTTGTCGATAGAACTCGACCGCCGTCTCTGGGCTCGCCGAACCATCGGCCAGCACCACGTATGCGTCCGCGCAATCGGCACAGATCTCCAGCGCCTTGCGCGCCAGCGTACGCTGCTGCCGCCCCGTCGCATCCCATGCCTCATAGACAACTTCCTGCGCCCGCTCCATCGACGTTTCCGGCGGCGGCGCCATCGAGTCCAGCGAGTCGAGATGCTTGTTGAGAAACGCGTTCGCTGCCTCCGGCGTGTCAAAGTCCTGTTCCGCCAGGAGCCGATGGATGGCCGCCTTCTTCTTCTCCATCACCCGCAGGACATTCGGCGGCGCCGTCGAAAACAAGGGCGTCTCATCCTCGTCCGCCGCGTCCTCAACCAGCGCCAGGCGATAGACGGCGTCCTCCCGGCCCACAGTCACTTTGCGCGTCCATTCCTCGCGATCGAGTTCGTCGACGTCCGTGTCCGCCATCGCCAGGAGCAGGCCCGTGACGAACCCGAGCTCCTTGGCGCTCGGGCGGCGCATCTTCGTTCCTGGCCCGAACAGAAAAACGCTCGGGAACGCGTCGGCCGCCGCCACAGGCAGATCGTGCGCTTCCCACAAGTCGCAATCGTCGACCGGGAGTTCCCCATTGTCGCTGAAGTTCACAGACCAAAGGCCTTTCTTGCCCATGACCGCTTCCGGCGCGGCGCCCGACATCAACATCTCGGCCTGTCTCACGCTTTCGAAAAATCCAAGGCCGAACGACTGACCGTCGTATCCGAGGACCGTAAAGAACTCCATGCCCTTCGGGGCCCTGGGCCCCAACACACGAATCAGGTCTTCGGCCGTCAACTCGTCCCAAAGCTGCGCCGCGTGGAATCGGGCTGCGGCCTCGGCGAACGCGCGCACATGCTCGATCCGCACGCCCTTGCCGGAAAGGGCCCCCGGCACATCCTGAAGATGGTCAACCGTTTTCAGGAGTTCATCAAGCATGATCTGAATCGCCGGCAGGGATTCGACGCATTCCACGTGGGTCCCCGTCCCGCTGAGTCGCCCCTTCAAGAAAGTCGCCAACTCGGCATCCTGCACCTCGATAGCGCTCGGTCGATGCCGGGGCGACACGCCGTCGAGTCCGAATTCAACCAGCGCCTCCAGCGCCGCCTGCAGAGGCGTCAGGCCATCCTCTACAAACTGCGGATTCGAAACGAGCCCGGATCCGGGGTCCACCCAGACGGCCATTTGCGGCTGCACCGGCGTGCCGTCGTCATCGCGCACCGCCATCGGCACCTTGAAAACGCCGCCCTGCCACACCGTCGCCGGTTGTTTCAGAAGTTTCTTGAATCGATCGAGCTTGAAGTTCGCCATGACGTTTGCCTCCGCATCCGTGATCAGGAAATCCGCTTTGACGATTGGCGATTCAGCGTATCGAATGGTCCGCACCCTCGCAACCCGATCGGACCACCGACATTGGGTGACGCCGTCGTTCGAACTGAGTCAGCGGGCGGGTTGACGAGGCGACCGATCACACCAACGCGCCGGCTTGGCGCGGCGCGGGCGACGATTGACGCGTTGCCGGGCGCCATGCGTGCCCCTCAAGGCACGCATATCATGTGCCACTGGGTGCTTGTCACCCAGTGTTTGTGCGCGACGCGTTGCTCGTGCGAGAATCCTTTCTCGCCAGCGTGCCCCATCCTTTGCGAGTGCGAAGGTTGGGGAATCATCGCCGGGGGCCATGCGTGCCCCTCAAGGCACGCATATCATGTGCCACTGGGTGCTTGTCACCCAGTGCTTGTGCGCAACGCGTTGCTCGTGCGAGAATCCTGTCTCGCACGCATCCCCGGCAGGAACCCCTTCCTGCATTCGCGACAACCCGCATGCGCTCGATCGCGAAACGCTCGGCGCGAGCAACGTCCGCGCATCTCAGCAGACCGCGAGCGCATCCGCCCGCCTCGACAGGTTTTGCCGTGCTGCCGTTCTTGAATTGCGTCTTGTCGCGTTCTCGTCCGCCGCGGTCTCTGCCTTCCCGATATTCACCACCAACGTCGCACTCACCGGACTCACCTTCGCCCCGCGCTGCGACTGCACGCGGTATTGCACATTCTCCACTCCCGCCGGCAG
>JAJDEC010000557.1 GCA_029259995.1 Phycisphaerae bacterium | reverse complement strand
GCCATCGAGCTTTTTCGTACGGCCGTCGATCGCGCCCCGGATGAGCCGGATCATCGCCTCAAACTTGCGGAATGTCTGATGGCGCGCGGCGAGGCCGGCCAGGCGCTGTCCATCGTTCGCGAGGCAGCGCAATTCGATGCGTCCTCCCCACTGAGACAGATCGCCATGGAGATCTGTGACGCGCAGGGCGACGTCGACGGGGCGGCAACGCATGCCCGGGCCGTGTCCCGAATCGCCGTCGACGACATGTACCTTCAGGAGCGGGCGGGCATCATTCTCGCCGGCTCGGGTGCGCACGAGGACGCCGTTGCGGTTCTTGGACCGATAGTTCATCGATATTTGGCGGAGTGGGCCTCACGATCGAGCGAGGGCAAGGCCGAAACAGGCCAACGGCCGCTCGACGCGATCTATGCATTCGCCAGGAGCTGTATGGAACTGGGGCGCGACGCGGAAACGATCGATGCGCTCAAATGCGTCATCCGGGACGATGCGTCGGATCGCGTGGCCTGGAGCCTCTATTGTCGAATCGCGATTCGTGCCGGCGAGCTCAGCAAAGCGCTGGAGATCGTCAGGACATTTAACCAACGAAACGACCCGATTCCGGAAATGCTGGTGCTTCAGGCATACGTGCATTTTCTCCTCGGCGATATCGAAGCCGCGCGCAACACGGCCGACATGGCGCTCCGCGTCGATCCGGGATTCGAACCGGCGTTTCTGCTCAAGGCCCGTGCGTCGCGGGATGTTGATGAACGACGGACTCCGACACTCGCGTCGCCGCCGCCGTGGCATGCCGTTGCGGGGAGGTTGCTTACGCGTCGAGCCGTCGCGAATGAGCAGACTCCGCGAACCGCCCATGTCGCTGTCGCAGATCGCGGGGTGGGGTTTTGAGCGAACAGAAACTCAAGCCATGGCAGATTGACGAACCGCTCGTCGAAGATCATCCGATGGAAGCGTCAACCGAAGTTGTGCCGGATCGTCCTGATGACGCGTCAATCGCGGAAGTCGGCCCTCCATCGGCGGCGCCGTCATGGATGCCCCAGGGCAATGTGTCCGCGTGGTTGACATTCGTCCCGATTGCAGTGGCGATCGGGCTGATTGCGTTGATCAACACACCGCCGTTTGCGACGGCCGCCGGGGTTTCGATATGGGCCCAGTTGACGATCGGCGGATTGATCGGTGTGAGCGGACTGTCGATTGCCTGGAATGCGATGGCGAGGCGCCGCTCGGTTGACGGCGTCCTGGCGGCGCTGAACGGGCTGGCGACTGGGCAGGCCGCGTTTTCAACACCGGCGTCACTTCCGCGCGATCTGCAACCGATCTGGGGCGCCATCGAGCGGCATTCCGCGCAGATCGGTGAGGGGATCCAGGAACTGTCGGATTCACAGCGGAAGCTGCAGTTGGATCTGACGCTGGCGGAGACGAATCGGCGTCGAACGCTTGCCGTCATTCGAGCGCTCGCCGAACCGATTCTCGTGACAGATCCGTATGATCAGGTCGTTCTGACGAATCCTGCGATGGAGGAGCTGCTTCATTTTCGCGAAGAGGATGTGGTTCGCAAGAACATCGAAGACGCCATTTCGGACGCGGAGATCGTCAAGACAATCAAGGAAACGCGCGGTGCGGATGCACGCGCCGCGGATCGACGCAAGGAAATGGCCATCGGCGATCGCTATTTTTCGATTGCGACGGCGCCGTTGAACGCCAAGAAAAAAGAAGGATCGGAAGGCAACAGCGTCGTCACGATTCTGCGAGACATCACACGCGAGCACGAGGCGGCGAAGAAAAAGAGTGACTTCGTCGCACACGTTGCGCACGAACTTCGCACACCATTGTCATCGATCCGCGCGTACGTCGAAATGCTCGTCGACGGCGAAGCCGACGATCCCGCGACGCGAAAGGAATACTACGACATCATTCAGACGTCGGCGGAGCGGCTCGGTCGATTGATCGACAACATGCTCAACATCAGTCGAATCGAAGCTGGCACTGTGCGCATCAATCGCGAACCGATCGGTGTTGCGCTCATCGTCAAAGAGGCCGTCGACATGATGCGGCCCTCCGCGGAGGAGAAACGCATCGAATTCTCGGAGAAGCTGACGCCGGCCATGTATCAGGTCGACGCGGATCGCGATCTGATCTACCAGGCGGTTCTCAATCTGATCAGCAATGCAATCAAGTACACGCCGGAAGCTGGAAGTGTCATCGTTCGCATGACGCCTCAGGAAGAGCGGAATCGCATTCTCATCGATATTGAAGATACGGGGGCGGGGATTCCAAAGGACGATCTGCCGCGGATGTTCGAGAAGTTCTTTCGTGTCGAGGCGAACAAGAAGATGGCGAAGGGAACGGGCCTCGGGCTCAACCTTGTCAAGAAGATTGTCGAGGACGTTCACGGCGGCGAAATGCTGCTGAAGAGCGAAGTCGGCGTCGGCAGCACGTTTACGATCGCGTTGCCGCTCGTCGGGCGTTGAAGCGTCCGAATCTCGCGTGACGCCGCAAGGCGATGAATGGAACGCTTGCGTTTCGGGATCGTTGTTCCGGAGCGAAGTACATCGGGAGTTTGACCATGGGTACGCACAAGGTTTTGGTTTGCGACGACGAGCCGCACATTGTTCACGTCGTGTCGGCAAAGCTGAGGAACAACGGTTTTGAAGTCGTGACGGCGGCAGACGGTGAGGAGGCCTTCGCGACGGCGATGGCGGAATCTCCGGACCTTGTGATCACGGATTATCAAATGCCGTATCTCAGTGGCCTGGAACTTTGCGCCCGCCTTCGCAATGAAGTTCAGACCAGCAAGATCCCCGTGATCATGCTGACGGCGCGCGGGTTCTCGCTCGACGGTGACGATACCAAGGACACGAACATTCGAAAGGTTCTGCCGAAGCCTTTCAGCCCGCGAGAAGTGCTGTCGTGCGTCCATCAGATTCTTGGTGAGCCGGCGACGGCCGCCGCATCGTCTCAGTGATTTCGGGAATCGACCATGAATACGACGGATACTGCAACCGAATTTGATCCATCCGTGGGGCGGCTGCCGGCGGCGCCGATCGAGTGGCCGATTGCGAAGGATCGGTTTGACCGACTCATGCAGAGTTGGCGAGTAGAAGGGTTCTGGCTGTCGTTGTGGGGCGGAGCAGATCAATGTGTCGCGGCTGACGCGGAATGCGGCGGACTGTGGACGGATCTTTCCAAGCCGGACAGCGCCCTCTTGCGGCGAATTCAGACCGTCGCCGCGGAGCATATTCAAACCATCAATAATGACGCGAAGCCGTCCACGGATCCGACTCTGGTCAATCTCTGGGCGCCGGATCTCTCGTTGATCGTCGTGCCGTTGATGGATCGTCGTCGATGTGTCGGATCCGTGATTGCGATCTGTATGTCCAATCCGGCTCTCGACGAGGGATTTGCCCGATTCTGCCACGATTGCCGTCTGGATCGGGATGCGGCGAGCAAGCAGTGTCAGGGCGTTCGATTTGTCGCACCGGATCGCGTGTCGGAACTGGCAAACCTGCTGGCGTTGACGATTCGGCAGGCGCGCGAATGCGATCGACGACGCGAAGAGACGGCGGTTCTGACAAACAATCTCGAAAACACCTACGAAGAACTGCATCTGATCTATGAGATCAGCAATCACATGGCGATTCCGCAGAATCCCGACCAGGTGCTGGAAATCGTCGGTCGCGAGCTGCTGGCCGTCACACGCGCGGCGGCCATCGCGTTTGTGCTTCCGTGGCACGACTATGAAGAGGGTTCCCCGCCGAAGGCCGATGCCGATTCGAGGCGGGCCGGTCAGTGGAAACTCGCCGTGCTCGTGGGTGATGCGTC